>NZ_JBFRGZ010000007.1:0-182987 GCF_052115605.1 Arthrobacter sp. 2MCAF15
GGTCATCGCCCTGTTCATGGTCGGCCTGGTCCAGATCCTGGTCTTCCTCACCCCCATCGCCGTCGGCTACGCCTTTTTCCGCGACAAACTCGCCATCCCCGACCTCGACCTCTCGAACCTGAGATTCGAACCAGGAACAATGCTCGTCGGTGCACTTCTGCTGCTGGGCGGCTTCATCGTCTTTACTGGGGTCCTGGTGGCGATCGGCGCGATCATGCCCACAGCGAAAGACGCCGGCACCATCTTCGGGCCTCTGATGGGGCTGATCTTCGTCCCGTTCTACGCGATCAGCCTGATCATTTCCGACCCCCGCGCACCCATCGTCCAGATCTTCACCTATTTCCCGCTCTCGGCCCCGGTCACGGCCCTGCTCCGCAACGGATTCGGCACCCTCAGCCCGGCCGAATCCGTCATCATCATCGCCGAACTCTTCATCACCGGGTTCCTCATCCTCCGACTGGCTGTCCACCTCTTCCGCTACGGGTCCATTCAGTACTCGAGCAAGCTCTCCATCGCCGGAACCTTCCGCAAGAAGAACGACCCGGCAGGAAATTAACCCCGCCTGCCAGTTTCCCCGACTCCAGGCCCAAAGCCGTAGGCCCACCCGATCGAAGATGGGAGGATCGGCCTATGGAAAACACCCCCGAAGTCCTCCGTTACGCGGCCTTTTCCACGACGCCGGACGGCGGCAATCCTGCCGGCCTGGTCCTGGATGCCCGGCACCTGGATGACGCCGGGATGCTGGCGGTGGCGGCCGCCGTCGGGTACGCCGAAACAGCCTTCGTGACGGAGCCGGACATCGACGGCGACCCGCGCCGGAGCCGGGTCCGGTACTTCTCGCCCATCGCCGAGGTGCCCTTCTGCGGTCACGCCACGATTGCGCTGGCCATTGCGCTGAGCGCCCGCGACGGGGCAGGAACCTTCACCTTCGACACCCCGGTGGGCCCCGTCCTCATCGAGACAGCGGGCGACGGCGCCGACCTCACCGCGTCCTTCACCGCCGTCGAACCACAACTGGCGGAGTTCGACGGCGACGTCCTGGCGGAGCTCCTGGGATTGCTCGGCGTCGGGCGGGGCGACCTCCATCCGGCCTATCCGCCGCGGATCGCGTATTCGGGGAACTGGCATCCGGTGCTGGTCCTCGCCGACCGCAACCTTTTCGACTCCTTTGGCTTCGATCCGGCGGCCCTTCGCCGGCTCATGGACGCCCAGGGCTGGGCCGCAACGGTGGCCGTCCTGTACCCGATTGCCGGGGGCGAATTCGAAGCCCGGAACCTGTTCCCCGTGGGCGCCATCACGGAGGACCCCGCCACGGGCGCCGCCGCGGCGGCGGTCGGCGCCTACCTGCGCATCCTGGGCCTCGCCGTGCCCCCGTCGCGGGTGCTCATCCGCCAGGGACGGCACGTGGGCCGGCCGGGCCTGCTCAGCGTGGACATTCCGGCCGCCGGCGGAGTAGTGGTCAGCGGCCGGGCGGTCCAGATCCCCGCCACCGCGGGCCACGGCTGACCGGACGCGCGGCCGCGGAAAGTAGCAGACGCGGCGTCAGTGCGGGTTGGCGAGGCGCTCCCTGGCGTGATGGCGTCCCGGGCCGACGGGCACGAGCTCGGTGGCCCGGGCGAGACCTTCGGTGGGCATCGAGACGTACATGCTTTCGGCCCGGCTGACCTGGAATGTCTCATGCCAGATGCCGACGGCCTTGGGGGCCTTTCTTGCCTGGCGGTTGAAGGCCGTCCAGGCCGGCCGGTGCTCGGATTCGGGCCCACTGGCGTAGGCATACAGCTTCTCCACCGACTCCCAGTACTGCACGATCACCGGCCCGCCGGCACCGAGGGCGAATCGACAACCAAGGAGGCCTGAGCCCGGCTCCTTGAAGAGTTCGTTCAGCATCCGCGGCATCGCCAGGAAGGCCGGCAGCCACAGGTCCGGACGCCAGGGGCTGTTGATGCGCATGCCGATCAGGAACACCACCAGATCACCGGAATGGCGGTGCGTGAAACGTCCAGCATTGATGCGTGCCATACTTTTCTCCTAACTAGATACCGCTACTCCCCAATATTGGCGAGTACTACTATCTAAGTCAAGGAGTATCTTTGCGCATCTCACAGCTGGCCGCGGCCACAGACGTCCCGGTGGCCACCATCAAGTACTACCTTCGGGAGAATCTGCTTCACGACGGCGTGCTGACTTCCGCGACGCAGGCACGCTACGACGACTCCCATGTGCGGCGGCTGAAGCTCATCCGGGCCCTCATTGGCACCGCCGGGCTCAGCGTCAGCGCCACCCGCGAGGTGTTGCTGGGCCTGGAGAACCCGCCGGAGTCCGGCCACGACCTGCTCGGAATCGCGCACCATGCGGTCGCCAAGACCGCTCCGGACGACGTCGACCTCTCCGCCGCGCAGCAGCTCCTGGACCGCTGGGGCTGGGGCGCGGAGGCATGCGACCGCGATGCCCAGGCCGCCCTGGTGCGGGCCCTGCAGGGGCTCCGAGACGCGGGGTTCGACGCGCCCGCAGTGCTCCTGGACCGGTACGCCGCGGCAATGCGGGACATTGCCGAGGCCGACGTCGAAAGTGTTCCGACGGATTCGCCGGAGGCCGCGATGCGGCACGTGGTGCTCGGGACCCTCCTGATGGAACCCGTGCTTCTGGCCATGCGCCGGCTTGCCCAGCAAAGCGCATCCTCCCGGCGCTTTGGCGTGGCAGGATCCACCGGGCGGTCCGGCACGGAATAGCCGCGTCAGCCGGCAGTGGCCGCGCCGAGCGTGACGTCCGTGCTTTGCTCCTGGCCGTCGCGGACAAAGGTGACCTTTACGGTGGCCCCGGCGGCCTGTTCCCGCGTCGCCGCCGTCAGCTCGGAAGCATCACTCACGCTGCGGCCGCCCAGCCCGGTGATCACGTCGCCGGCCTTCAGGCCGGCCTTGTCCGCCGCGGAGCCGGGGGTGACCGCTGCCGCCTCCGCTCCGGCCGTGAATTCCGAAGCGGTTCCCGAGGCCTTGTCCCGGACCGAGACCCCCAGCTGGCCGTGCGTGGCCGTGCCCGTGGCGATGATTTCCTGGGCGACGCGTTTCGCGTCGTTGATCGGGATGGAGAATCCGACGCCGATGTTCCCCGACTGGGATGCGGAGGAGGACGTGGACCCGGCCGAGGCGATGGCCACGTTGACTCCGATGACGTCTCCGTTCGCGTTCACCAGGGGGCCGCCGGAGTTCCCCGGATTGATGGCCGCATCCGTTTGGATGACGTTAATGCTGATGGTGCCCTTCGCGGCAGTGGTGGCCCCGTTCTGCAAGGCCGAGGTGGCCGAGGACGCGGTGTCGATGGTGCGGTTCGCTGCCGAAACGATGCCGTCGGTGACCGTTCCGCTCAATCCCAGGGGCGCTCCGATGGCAATCGCGGTGTCTCCGACCTTGACGTTACCGGAGTCGCCAAGGGCCGCGGCCACCAGACCGGGGGCAGTGATCTGGACGATAGCCAGGTCCGAGAGCGGATCTGTTCCGACGACCGTCCCCGGGTAGACGCTGCCGTCGCTGGTCCGAACCTCGATGGCCGCGTTCGCGGCCTGTCCGTCCAGGGTGACCACATGCGTGTTGGTCAGAATATGTCCGGCGGCATCCAGGATGATGCCCGATCCGGTACCGCCCGACGTGCCTGAGCTGGCGCCGATGGTGACCACACTGGGTGAGGCCTTCTGCGCGGCGGCCGTCACCGCGCTGACGCTGTCCGGGTTGTTGATGATCACCGGCGTGTATTGGGTCGTTGCCGTACCGGATGCCGACGCTGCCGTGTTCCACATCGACGTCGCCCCGGCCGCCACGCCCCCGCCGAGGCCGCCCGCAGCCACCAGGCAGGCAACATAGATCCCTGCGCCGAGGCGTTTCCGGGTCTTCAGGCGTGCACGGGTTCCGGGGTTTTCGCTGTGCGTGGGAAGTTCCTGCTCGTTCATGGGTCATCCTGATCTCGTCGTTGTTGCCTGTGTTGACCTATCCCCATCCTCAAACCCCGGTCTGTCGACGGTCTGTCGCGCCGCTGTGAACGGACTGTGAGCATTTCAGGCAGCCATGCCGGCCGCCGGCCACCCGGCTGATGCCAGCTGCGACGTCCCTGTCCAGTTTTCTTCAAGGACCATTCCGGAGAATACGAGGTGCTGGACGGAACCGGCGACGACCAACGGGGGGCGCAATGCATCAATCCGGCAAGGCCATGATCTGCGCGGCACTGTTCGCCTGCCTGGCCCTGGGAGCGTGCGGCTCCCCGGAAACGGGGCCCGCCACAGCGGAACCGGCGGCAGTTTTGCCGGGTGCGGTCGCGTCCGCGGATGCATCCGCGTCGGGCACGCCAGCTGCATCCGCGGCGGAAACCGTCGATGCGGCCGTGCAACAGCGCGTCAAGAACCTGTGCACGAATGACCTGCAGGCCCAGGCCTCCGGTGCGACCCCGGCGCCCGAACAGCTGCGGGCGGCTCCGAAAGTCACGCTTGTCAGCATCAAATATCTTGGCGAAATCAAAAAGATCACGCTCCCGGACAGTGCCTCCGCCTATGAACTCGGCATCGAATTTGCCTACAAGATAGGGCACGACGACGCCAAGACCGCCACGAAATTCTGTCGGGTCAATTTGACCGACTCGGCCGTGGACTGGAAGTGGACCGCAAGTCCCTGATGGGCGGATGCCACTGCCCGGACGCCACAGCCGGGTCCACTGGAGCGGGACACCCCGCACAGCCACGGCAAAGGTCCTGCTAAGTTCCCTACTATTCCAGTGCAGGAGATTGGTKGCAGGAACACCCGCCCAAGGAGGACCCTGATGATCATCTACCGCCCCAACGTCCCGCTGACCACCGGCCGCACCGGACTAATCCCGGCGCTGGCCGCCATGGCCTTGACCGCGGTGCTGGGCCCCACGTGGCAGGTCCAGGAAGAATCGCCAGGAGCACCGGACACCGCGCATTGTGGGTGGCGACGGCAAGCCACAGGATGAGGGATCGCTCGTTCAGGAGTGCGGGGCTGCCAGGCAGCTGCCGGCGCGGATCAGTTCCTCAGCTGCCTGCCCGGGCATCCTGTCGATTCGCGGCGGCCCGGTTCCGGGGCAACAGGAATCCGACCGCGACGAGCCAGATCAGGCCGCCGAAACGCCCGACCGGCAACAGGACCTGGAGCGGCTCGATCACCATTGAGAGGAAGCTGAGCTCGGACAAAGCCGCGATTATGAGGCCGGTCCAGGCCAGCCAGCGCGGCACGAAGCGCAGGATCAGGGCAGGGACGGCGATCCCGGCGACGAGAAGCCCCAAGCCGACAACATAGGCGACACCGCCCGTGATGAAGGCGAGAAACGACAGCGCGTGGGTCAGAGTGAGGTCGGTGGTGATTTCGGGCCGACTCAGGACCCATGCCACGGAGGCCGAGAGCATGAGGAATACCGAGGCCGCAATGCCGCCAAAGAAGCCGATCGCCGGACCAGGGACGCGCACGCCTAGACGTAGCTGCCGGGCGTAGACGGTGGCCGCGAAGATGCCCAGGGGAACCGCTGAACCGAACTGGAACAGGCTGGTGAGCCGCACGGCGTCGGGGTTCCCGTGAAAAAATGCCGCGACCTGCGAGGCGGGAGAGAACGGCGAGACGAAAGTCTGTCCGCCGGTGAGGGCTGCGCTGCACAGCAGGCTGGCAGCGGTAAGTCCCAGGCTCACGGCTGCCAGGATGCCCGGATGCGGCCCACCCGACCTGGCTGTTGCGGATGTGCGGTGAGGAGATAACTCAGTCATGATCGCGCCTTTCCGATAATCACGTCACAAAAGAAATCATTCACTTGTTGAATCATTCTGTCAAGAGAGTAATATTGCGGTATGGATCCACAAGATACTCCGCGGTCAAGGCGCACCGCATTCCTGCTCTCCCAGCTGGGGGCACTGGCATCCTCACGCTTTGCCGAACGCACCCGCGAGCTCGAGCTGACACCCGGCGATGCCGGCGTGCTGCGCCTACTGGGACGCACGCCGGGGCTGAGCCAACGCTCCCTGGCCGACCGCCTGGGAGCCGTGCCCAGTCGCGTGGTTGCACTCATCGACTCGCTGGAACGGCGGGGACTGGTGGTGCGGGTGCGCAGCACCACCGACCGGAGGAATTACGAGCTCTGGCTGACGGCCGAGGGCACGGAGGTGCTCGGATCACTGCGCCAGGTTGCCGAGCAGCATGAGGCCGAACTCCTGGCCCCGCTCACCGGCGACCAGTCAGCGCAGCTTGCGACACTGCTGGGCAAGCTGGCCGCCGCGCACGGCCTCGACAATGACCTCCACCGCGACATCAGCCGGACCGAATCCCAACCAGGGCGTCCCGACGGGCAGTAGGAGGAGAACTTTCTGGCCCGCCTGGCGGGTGCGCGGCCGCCGCCGCTTGTCCGAAGCGGCGCCATATGTAAGTATCTGCGTATGAATGCAGATAATAAGGCTTGCACCCTCACCGCGGACAGCCAGTACGTCGAACTCGCCGTGGAGGTGTTCGCCATGCTGGCCGATGCCACCCGGGTCCGGCTCATCCTGGCCCTGCGACACGGTGAACTGCCGGTCAACGAGCTCGCTGAAAAAGCGGGCAAATCCGCGGCTGCGGTGTCCCAGCACCTGGCCAAGATGCGGCTGGCGCGCATGGTCTCCACGCGCCAGGAGGGCACCAAGGTCTACTACCGCCTGCAGGACGGGCACGCCTGGCAGCTCGTAGCCGACGCCATTCACCAGGCCGAACACACGCTGGGCACAGCTCCGCACCACGGTGCCGCGACGCACAGCCCCAAGAGGGACACCGGGGCATGAACCGGCCCATGCATCCCGGCCACGAAGTCCACGCGCACGCGCATCCGCACGAACCCGGGCACGGACACGGGCACGGGCACGAACACGGGCACACGGAAAGCGGTCCGGACGCGGACCGCCTTCAAAGCCACGACCACCACCCCGGTCCGCACGCACACATTCACGCAACCGGCCTCAAGGGGTGGCTGCAGGAACTCTTCGTGCCGCATTCGCACGACTCCGCCGACTCGATCGACTCCGCCATAGAAACAAGCTCCCAAGGCATTCGCGCCGTAAAGGTGTCCCTGCTCGGCCTCGGGGCGACGTCGCTGTTCCAGCTGGTCATCGTCCTGATCAGCGGCTCCGTGGCGTTGCTGGCTGACACGGTCCACAATTTTTCCGATGCCCTCACTGCTGTGCCGCTGTGGATCGCCTTCCTGCTCGGACGCCGCCGTGCGACCCGGACGTTTACCTACGGATTCGGGCGCGCCGAGGACCTCGCAGGGCTGTTCATCGTGGCGATGATCGCACTCTCGGCCGTCGTGGCCGCCGTCGAATCCATCCGCCGCTTCTTCGAACCCCAGCCCGTCCAGAATCTGGGCTGGGTCCTCGCCGCCGGGCTCGTGGGCTTTGCAGGCAATGAACTCGTCGCGATCTACAGGATCCGTGTGGGGCGACGGATCGGCTCGGCCGCGCTCGTTGCCGATGGTATTCACGCCCGCACCGATGGCGTCACGTCACTGGCCGTCGTCGCCGGAGTGATCGGCATCTGGCTGGGTTTCCCCCTCGCGGATCCGATGGTGGGCCTGCTCATCTCCGCGGCAATTGCCGTGTTGCTGTGGGGAACCGTGCGCGACATTGGGCGCCGGCTCATGGACGGCGTCGACCCCGCCCTGACGGAACGCCTGGCAGCAGTTGTCACCGCCCATGCCCCCGAGGGCGCAACGTCACGGTTGCGCTGGTCCGGCCACCGGCTTCACATCGAAGTCTCCATCCCACTGACGGGCATCGCTGCCTTAGAGGAACTGGCCACTATCCACGATGAAATCGACCGCGGCACCCGCCAGGCACTCCCGAACGTGGGATCCGTGACGACAGCGCTCACGTTCGCCCAGGCGGGCGCGGCCGAACTGAACTATCCCCCGAGCCGCGATTAACGGCGGGCCTCACGTGCTTCCCGGCCAGCGGGGAATCAGTGTCATTCCGGCGCATCCCGCGGCGCCCCGGACCGGTTGCGGCTGAGCCGGGGAATGCTGGCCATGGCGATCAGGGCCGCAAGGGCTCCGAGGCCCGCAGGCAGGCCGATGAGTGTGGCGATGCCGCCCACCAGCAGCGGCCCGCCAGCGTCTCCGAGTTCGCGGCCGAGCTCGGCGGAGCCCATGGTGCGGCCCATGCGCTCCGGCGGAGTGGTGTCCGCCAGATGGGCAAAGCCGATTGGCGTCGCCATGCCGACGCCTGCCCCGATTGCCGCGGCAGCCAGGTAAATAGTGACCGGACCGGGGGCCAGGGCCAGGAGGGCGACGCCGCCTGCGGTCACCAGCAGGCCCCACGTCATGCCCTGCGCGTCGCTGATGCCTCCGTTGTCGCGCAGCCTCCCGATCCGGGGCTGGGTGAGCAGGGAGGCAATTGCCAGGAGACTGACGGCTGCCGTTCCGGCGAAAGCGTCCAAGCCGTGCCTCGTGGCAAGGGCAGGAAGAAACCCGACGGCCGCTCCGAGCGCAGCGGTCGAGGCGGCCAGCACCAGTGTGGGGACCAGGAACCGCCGCTCGGTGATCTGCCGGGCCAGATCCAGAACGGTGTAGCGCCGGCGCGGAAGCGGTTCCAGATGCGGCACGGCAACGAGCACCCACACTGCCGCGGCTGCCGCCAGCACCGAGAGGGTGGCAAACAGCAACGGAAAGCCGCCCGCGTATATCAGGGCGGCACCAAGCAACGGTCCTATGACGTATCCGAGACTCTTCCAGGAGCCGTACCTCCCGAAGTAGGTGCCGGCATTCCTTCCCCGGGCAAGACGGGCCACCATCGCGGACGACGCGGGTGAGAAAGCAGAGGCCGCGGCACCCTGCCCAAGCCGGGCCAGTCCCAGTATGAGCGGATCCGCTCCCCACAGGCCGATGAGGGACAGCACGGCAAAGGCCACTAGGCCCCCAACGATGACGGGCTTGGCGCCGATGCGGTCACTGAGGGCACCGAAGACCGGCTTGAGGAATACCTCAGAGACGTCATACAGTGCGAGCAGAATGCCCAGGTTGAGAAGGGTCAGGCCGATGTTTCCGCTCTGGGCGCCCATGCCCGCGGCGATACTGTGCGCGCCGAAGGCGGTCACGAAACCTGCGGCGTACAACGGGGCCGAGGAGGACCGGGCGGCGAGCACCGGCGGAGATGGGCTCATGAATGAAGCTCCTGGTAAACCTGTCCGGCAAAGTCCTCCAGCGCAACAACGCAGCCCGCCAGTTTCTCCTCGGCACCGGATGCCAGCGCGCTGCCGAAGACGTCCCTGCCTCGGATGGAGCGGAACCACCGCCGCAGCCGATCCAGGCTTTGCTCTTCCTCCTCGAGCTCGGCAAGCGTGAACTTCCGCTTCGCAATCTCGTGGGCAATCTCCTCCCGGAATTTGTCGCAGTCGGCGACGAACTCGGCCCAATCCTGCGCTCGGGCCGCATCGAAAAGTGCACGCAGTTTGGCGGCGTCAGGATCTGCGGAGCCGGTGGCCAGTACCATCAGCTGGCCGTTGCCCGCAAAGGCGAGTTTCCGGGCTTTTTCTGCACCGTCGCGGCAGGCAGGGACGTCGGGTGCGGTCCAGGCGCCCTGGCCGACGGGAACGGCGCCGAATCGGCGCAGTTCGCGCCAGATCGCCACGCGATGCCGGGACGGATCCGACGGCACTTGCACGAGCAGTACAAGCCAGGAAACCTCGGAACTGTGGGTCACAAACCATATTGTAACGGTTGTTACAATCCGGCGACGGGCCGGGTTCCGGACCGGAGCTGCAGGTCCGGTCCGGCTCCCCCGCGGCTCCGAATCACTATCAGAGAGCGAGTTTCAAGGCCGGCAGTCACATATCAGGATTCAAGGCCGGCATTCAATGACCAGGAGCAGAAAGTGACCATGAGCGTTCAGCACGAACCGGCCCGCACGGGCGAAGCCACGCTGCGGCGGCAGGTCCTTCCCACGGAACTGGGTCCCTGCATGGTGCGCGTCCAGGAGGGTACGCGCGGCCAGGGTCAGACGTCCGGCACAGCGGACGTCTACCTTCACGGGGCAGCTGGTTCCTGGACCAGCTTCCGGGCGCTGCTTTCAGGGGCGCCGGCGAACGACCGGGTGCTGATCGACCTTCCGGGGTGGGGTGAATCCACGGCGGGCGCCCGGCTGGAACAATTCGGCGTCGAGGCTATGGCACGCGCCATCACCGGTGTGCTGAACGCGCTCGGCTACCGGCGGTGGAACTTGGTGGGCCATTCGATGGGAGGCTTCCTGGCGCTGCACATCGCCGCGGCGTGGCCCGAACGGACCGCCAGCGTGGCCACCATTTCGGCCACGACATTCGCCGTGTCCGCGGCGGCCCGTGGGCCGCTGCGGAGCCTGGGCAGGTTCCCGGCGTTTATCGGCATGCTGCTGGCCATGCGCACCATGGCGGCCCTCGGCCCGGCAGGGTCGGCACTGGTCCGCGCAATCGGGACAACCCCACTGATGGGGCCGCTGATGTCCCCATTCTTCGCAGAACCCGGAGCCATCCCGGCGGCGGTGATCCGCGGGCTCAGCAACGACGCCCGGCCGGCCAGCTTCTCCGCGGCCGCCCGTGCGGTGGCGAACTACGATTTTGGCCAATGGCGCGGCATTCGCTGCCCGGCCCTGGCCCTGCGCGGCGACCGTGACGTGTTCACGCCTCCGTCCGACCTGGCCCGACTGGCCGAAATAGTCCCGCACGTCCAAAGGGTGACGATCCCGCAGTGCGGCCATTTCGCCAACATCGAGAGGCCGGAGCAGGTGCGGCGGCTGCTCGATGACCTGCGCGGCCCGTGACCCGCTGGTTTGCGGCGGGCTATCTTCCTGAAGCCCGAAATCCAGTTGCTTTGACTCTTGACCGGCGATACTCACCGATATATCGTTAACTATCGCCGAAACATCGGCGACTACTAGTCAGATTCACTTGAACTGGAAGGACGATGCCGCTATGAAGGGCATTCACGACGACAAATTCAACGATAAATTCAACGACGGCGGGCCCGCCGCGGGACGCTTCGGGCGCGGCAGGAGCCGCCGCGGACCTCACGGACACGGCGGTTTCGGACCAGGCCGCGGGTTCGCCCCCGGTTTCGGCCCCGGCTTCGGGCCAGGCTTTGGTCCCGGTTTCGGTCCCGGCGGTTCACGGCGGGCCAGCAGGGGCGATGTCCGCTCGGCGATCCTCTCCCTCCTGGCCGAGGCGCCGTCCAACGGCTACGGCCTGATCAAGACAATTGCCGAGAAGACCTCTGGTACTTGGCGGCCGAGCCCGGGCTCGGTGTACCCGACGCTGCAGCAGCTCGTCGATGAGGATCTCATCGCGCCCGTCGGCGAGGGCCGGCGCACCGAGTTCACGCTGACCGAGGCGGGCAAGGCCTACGTGGCCGATCACGCAGAAGAGCTGGGGAACGCGTGGAACACCGACGCGCAGGGCTCCGGGCCTGCGTTCCACGAGAGCGTCGGGAAGCTCATGGGAGTCATCCACCAGTTCCGCTTCTCGGCAACCGAGGAGCAACGCAATGCTGCAATGGAAAAACTCGACGAAACCCGCCGCGCGCTCTACCGCATCCTCGCCGACTAGCGCCGTCGGCACTTGGATGTGGYATGTCGGCCTCGGCGGACAGGTCTGCCGGCCCGGAGTCGGATGACTATTCTGCGGTTCCTGCCGATTGTTCCTGAGCGACGTTCACATTCTGCTCCTCCGCCATCCCGGCCCGAAGAAACAGTTCCCCTGACGCGATTTCCAGCCCCAGGGCAGTCGCTGCGATATCCTCCAACGTTTGGTGCATCCACGCCACGGCAGCCGCGTCAGCACGGGCCGCGGCGCCTCCGGAGGCCTGAACTGCCCGCAGCGACGCGTACCGGGCCACCCTGCCTTTCAATTCCCGGGTGAGATCCTCGATCTCTGCCAGCAGCTGGTCCCGCCAAGTGCCGGCATCTTGGGCCCTGTTGAGCTGCCGGATGGAAGATGACAGCCGTCCGAAGGCCGGTTCTTGCCGCTTCCCCAAGAGCTCGGCCAGCTCGGCTGCCAGTTCTTCCATTGCCTGGGCCGATGGTGACGGCGCCGAAAGCCATTCAAGACCTGCATCGTCTTGGGGCCGTTGTTCCGCGAACGACAGCAACCGTCCGCGGCGCGGAACGTCGCTGATTGGTCCGGACCGATGGTACGGGTGCAGGGACGCGGGCCGGTTCATGGGGTTGCCTCGCATCGGTGGATCCTCCTGGACAGTGCGCTTGAATAATGGCGCTACCAGGGTCCGGGGCAACACCACTATTTTATCCGGGAGGGGCTCAGGAAGGTAGGCCTCAAAGAACTCCGCAGGGCGACTGAGCCGCGCAGGTGCAGTAAAATCCGAGTATGGCGACGATGGGCCGGGCCGTGCGCGTGAGTGCCGCTTTCGTCAAGATAGCGGACACCCTTGTGGCGGACTACGACGTCTTGGACCTCCTCCACACCCTGGTGGAAGAATCAGTCGGTATTCTTGACGCCGCGGCCGCCGGACTCGTGCTGGTCGATCCGGCCGGAGACCTCCAGGTCATGGCCTCGACCAGCGAGGAAAGCCAACTCGTGGAAGTCCTCCAGCTCGAGGCCGGTGCGGGGCCGTGCGTGGACTGCTACCGGACCGGAGCCGTCATAGCCATCGACGACATCGCTGCACAGGGTTCCCGATGGCCCCTGTTCCAGTCCTCCGCCCTGTCCCAGGGGTTCCGTTCCCTGCACGCCGTCCCCATGCGCCTGCGCAACCGGACCATCGGAGCCTTGAACCTCTTTGGCCAAGAAGCCGGTCCCCTCAGTTCCGAGGACACCGCAATTGCCCAGGCGTTCGCGGACGTGGCAACCATTACCCTCCTGCAGGAACGCGCGGCGAGGGAAAACGCCCTGATCAACGAGCAGCTCAAGCGCGCCCTCAACAGCCGCATCCTGATCGAGCAGGCGAAGGGCGTCATCGCCCACACCTCCAATGTCGACATGAACGAGGCGTTCGCGCTGCTCCGCGGCTACGCGCGCGCCCACAACAAAACCCTCTACGACACCGCCGAAAGAGTCATCAACCGCAGGATCACCATCTAGCGCAACCGCCTGCCTCCACTACTCGGCACCGGAGGGCGTCGACTGCGGTGCGTCGTGCCACGGACCCAGAGAAGGAAGAATCAAACCTATGACCGAGACCATGAAAACACCCAACGTCCTTTTTATCTGCAGCAAGAACGGCGGAAAATCCCAGCTCGCCGCCGGACTCATGAATCAGCTCGCCCACGGGACGGTCACGGTGCACTCTGCCGGGACCAAACCCGGTGAATCGCTGAACCACCAGGCCGTGGACTCCCTGGCCGAACTCGGCATCGACATCACCGGCGAGCACCCCAAGCCCGTCTCCGACGACGTTCTGGACGCGGCCGACGTCGTCATTGTCCTGGGCACCGAGGCCAGGATTGAACCCCGCGAGGGCAAGCGGTTCGAGTTCTGGGAGACGGACGAACCGTCCGAACGCGGCATCGAGGGCATGGAGCGCATGCATCTGGTGCGGGACGACATCAAGTCCCGGGTGCAGAAGCTGTATGCGGAGCTCACCGGCAGCTGAGAGAGTCCGCTGGCCGCCTCAGGCCACCGCAAAGGATGGACCATCGCCCCCACTTTAAAGGGTTCTGTCCCTACAATTAACTGTGGCCTCCATGGCATCCACGTCGCGGGGGCGACCCACTAAGGAGGATCATCATGGGCCTGGGTGAAAAGATCCACAACGCCGCCGAGAAACTCCACGGCAAGGGCAAAGAGACGGCTGGCAAAGCAACCGGCGACGAGAAAATGAAGGCCGAAGGCAAGAGCCACCAAGTCCGAGCAGACCTGAAGCAGGCCGGCGAAAAAGTTAAGGACGCCTTCAAGAAACACTGAAACACAGGCTTCCGGAGGGCGGGAGTGCGGTCCGGCGGAGCGCACTCCCGCCCGGCCTTGTCTGCTGGCCTTCCAGGACCCCGCACTCAGTGATGCAAGTCCAGCGCCTCGAGCAGCCGGGTAACTGAGCCGCCCAGGTTCCACTCTGTGGCGAGACGCTCCAAGTCGGACCGCGGACCACCCGCCACGGAATGCAGCTGCGCCCCCGCCTCTTCAAGCGTCGGCAGCTCCAGGTTCCTCACGATCTGCACCACCGCGGGCGCAACCGCCAGGTATTCCGCGGCCGCGGCGAGCTTGGACCGCACGCCGCTGGACAGTCCGCTTCCGGAATCCGCGGCAGCCTCGAGCAGCCCGTCGAGCGTGCCGTATTCTCCGAGCAACGCCGCGGCGGTTTTCTCGCCGATGCCGGCGACGCCCGGCAGCCCGTCCGAGCTGTCGCCGCGCAGTGTCGCGTAGTCGGCATACTGTGCGGGCAGCACGCGGTACTTCTCGACGACGACGGCGTCGGTCATGACCTCAAGGTTCCGCATTCCGCGCGCCGTGTAGATCACCCGCACCTGACGGGCGTCGTCGATCACCTGGAAAAGGTCGCGGTCGCCCGTCACCACGTCGACGGGAAGTCCGGCGTGGCTGGCGTAAGTGCCGATGACGTCGTCGGCCTCGTGTTCGGCAGCCCCGACGACAGCGACGCCGGCGAGCTCGAGTACCCGGCGGATCATCGGGATCTGCGCCTCCAGCGCGTCCGGAACGACTTCGACGTCGGGGCCGTCGGCCACTGCCTCCTCGACCCGGTGCGACTTGTAGCTCGGGATGAGGTCGACCCGCCACTGCGGACGCCAGTCGTTGTCCCAACAGGCAACCAGGTGCGTCGCGCCGTAGTCCGTGGTGAGCCGCGTGATCATGTCAAGCAATCCACGGACAGCGTTCACCGGCGTGCCGTCGGCGCGGCGGACCGTGTCCGGCACGCCATAAAACGCGCGGAAGTACAGCGAGGCGGTGTCGAGCAACATCAAACGGTCGGCCATATCTGATCCTGACACGGATGCGCCCGCTCGCGGCGGACCGTCACGGTTTTGTTCCCAGGAGGGCCGGGTTGCCACGGGCAGGCACTCCAGCCTGCCGCTCGGAACACAAAGTGTTTTCACAGCCTACGCATGGGGAGTAGCCGCAGGGTGACACATAGGGGTGCGCGGCGGTCAACGCCCGGCCCAGTGAACCATCCACTGCAAGTGCCGCTGTTCCCCAGGAGGCGACGATGACTGCCCAGACCCCTTCGGCTCTCATGACCGTGGCCGAGGTCGCCCTCGTCATGCGGCTGTCCAAGGCGACCGTGTATCGCCTGATGCAGGCCGGCGAAATCCCCGCCGTCCGCTTCGGCCGGTCCTACCGCGTCCCTAAGAGCGCCGTTTCTGCCTACATTGCACGCTCGGGCCTCACCGGGAACGAAGGCTCCGAGGTTTCGAACCGGCACTGACCGCCGGCCCGCCGCCGCCAGTTTCCTGGCCGGGCGGACGGCTCGTCCTGACATTTCCAGCGGGTCATTTTCTCCATCATGACGGCAACCACCAACAGTTCTGGCCAATATGGGCGGATTTTCGCGTTAACTCTCACCGTTCGCGCACGTTTCCCCGCTGAAACAGCGTTCGTCATTTTCGTCTTTTGAGCCATCTTTCACGCCTTTTATTTCCGGGTAATGGCGGAACCAAGTATTTGTATGACATTTGTGTTTCGCCGCTGATTTCTCCCCGGAAAAAGCAAGTAGCCACTACTGTGTTGGCCATTCTTGGCGTGCCCGTACGTTGGTCCCAGCCAGCACACCCCAGCTGCTGGATCCCACCGGAGGGCAGATAATCCCCGCACCTTGGCGGCCCACCGCCATTGTGACGGGCGGCAGAAAGCTGTGCATCAGCCACCTGTGCAACCGGAACTCGATGGCAACTTCCACACATCCAATTAGGGGTAGAAATGCGGGTATTAGTCACCGGCGGAGCAGGGTTTCTCGGCTCCCATTTGTGCGAAACACTAATCAAGCGCGGCGATTCCGTCGTCTGCGTCGATGATCTCTCGACCGGCAGGCGGGAGAACCTGGCGAAGTTCGCTGATGATCCAAACTTTACGTTTGTGCAGCTGGATGTCAGCACAGCCCTCAACATCCCGGGGCGGCTGGACGCGGTAGCCCACCTCGCGAGCCCGGCCTCACCGCCGGACTATCATCGGCTCCCGCTGGAAACGCTGGCCGTGGGCAGCCGTGGCACGGAGAACGCCCTGAAACTCGCAGAGAGGAAGGCGGCCCGCTTCGTCCTTGCCTCCACCAGCGAGATCTACGGGGATCCTACTGTCCACCCGCAGAACGAGCAGTACTGGGGCAACGTGAGCTCCATCGGCCCCCGCAGTGTCTACGACGAAGCCAAGCGATTCGCCGAAGCCATCTCCATGGCCTACTCCCGCAGCCGGGGGGTGAACGTGGGGATAGTGCGCATCTTCAACACGTTCGGACCACGGATGCGAGCAGAGGATGGCCGTGTCGTCTCCAGCTTCATCGCCCAGGCGCTGAACGGGGACCCCCTAACGATCTACGGCGACGGTCAGCAGACCCGCAGTTTCTGCTACGTGGACGATCTCATTAGGGGCCTTGTGGCCATGATCGACAGCAACGAAACAGGTCCCATCAATCTGGGGAACCCGGTGGAGCGGACCGTCCAGGAATTGGCCGAACTGGTCCTGGAGATCACGGGTTCGTCCTCGAACATTGAATTCCACCGGCGGCCGGTGGATGACCCAACCCGTCGCCGCCCGGACATCAGCCTCGCCGCAAATGTGCTCGGCTGGCAGCCCCGGGTCTCCACCGAGGAGGGCCTGGAGCAGGTCATCAGGTATTTCCGCTCCCACGCCGGAGAAGTGCAGGCCGCAGCCTTGGAACTTTCCGGCGCCCAGTTCGAAGGAATGTCCCCGACCCCACAGCGGGCGGAGCGTCCGGCCCTGGCCGAACCCGCCTAACGCCCGACTACCCACCAGCCCGCGGTCCGTTCGGGCCGCACCGCAGTCCTTAGGAGATCAGCATGCGTATTACTGTCATTGGCACAGGTTATCTGGGTGCTGTCCATGCCGCCGGCATGGCTGCCTTCGGTCACGACGTTCTGGGGGTGGACGTCGACGCCGCGAAAATTGAACGCCTCGCCCACGGCGTGGCCCCGTTCTACGAGCCGGGCTTTCCGGACCTTCTGCGGGAGAACCTCGACGCGGGCCGCTTGCGGTTTTCCACCTCGCTGGAAGAAGCGGCCGCGTTCGGCGACGTCCACTTCATCTGCGTCGGTACCCCGCAAAAGCCCGGCTCCACCTCCGCGGACATGAAGTTCGTTGACGCGGTCATCGAGGGCATGGCACCGCATCTGCTCCGGCCCTGCCTCATTGTGGGCAAATCCACCGTGCCAGTAGGAACGGCGGCCCGGCTTACCGAGATGGTGGCCCGGCTCTCCCCAGCGGGTGAGCAGGCACAAGTGGCGTGGAATCCGGAGTTCCTCCGTGAGGGATTCGCCGTCAACGACACACTCCACCCGGACCGGCTCGTGGTCGGGGTGGCCTCCGCCGACGCCGAGGCGACCCTGCGGCAGGTCTACGCCACCATTCTCGAGGAGGGCACGCCGTACGTAGCAACGGATGTGGCCACGGCCGAACTGGTGAAAGTCTCAGCCAACGCGTTCCTGGCAACCAAGATCTCGTTCATCAATGCCATCTCCGAGGTCTGTGAAGCCGTGGGGGCAGACATTGTTCCCCTTGCCACGGCCCTCGGCCACGACGCCCGGATCGGCAACCGGTTCCTGGCTCCGGGCGTAGGCTTCGGCGGCGGCTGCCTGCCCAAGGACATCCGTGCCTTCCTGGCACGCGCCGAAGAACTGGGCATCGACGAGGCCCTGGGATTCCTCAGAAACGTCGACGCCATCAACGTCAACCGGCGCCACAGCGCCGTCAACCTGGCCCGCGGCATGCTCGGCGGCTCGCTCAAAGACAAGAGGATCGCCATCCTGGGCGCCGCCTTCAAACCCAACAGCGACGACATCCGGGACTCGCCGGCGCTCAGCGTCGCCAATGCCCTCCAGAGCCAGGGAGCACAGGTCCGCGTCCATGATCCCGAAGCCATCGAAAACGCCCGCGCCGCCCACCCCCTGCTCAACTACACCTCCGAGGTCCACAAGGCCTTCGAAGGCGCGCAATTGGCAGTCCATCTCACCGAATGGCAGGAATACCGGGACCTGGACCCGCTGCACCTGGCCACGCTCGTGACCACCCCGCACATCCTCGACGCCCGGAACGCCCTCGACATCGACCACTGGCGCGCGGCCGGGTGGACCGTCCGGGCCATGGGCCGCCCGGCCAGGTAGGCCAACAGGACAAGGAGGACGCCCCATGATCAGACCCACAGCCCTCGTCACCGGCGGAGCCGGCTTCATCGGCAGCCACTGCTGCCTCGACCTGATCCTCAACGGCTACAACGTCGTTGTGATCGACAACTTCATCAACAGCTCACCGGCGGCGATCGAGCAAGTCGAGCGCATCACCGGCCGGGACATCACCCTCCACGACGTGGACCTGACCGACAAATCATCCCTGGGCGAGGTCTTCCAGAACCATCGGATCGACGTCGTCGTTCACTTCGCGGCGCACAAGGCCGTTGGTGACTCCATGAACCGCCCGCTGGAGTACTACACCAACAACGTCACCGGACTGCTCAACCTCCTCAGTGCGATGCAGGAGGCCGACGTCAGGCACCTGGTGTTCTCCTCGTCCTGTTCCATCTACGGTGACGCCGAGGATCTGCCGCTGACGGAAAATTCGCCCGCCCGCCCCACCAACCCGTACGCACAAAGCAAATGGATGTGCGAAAAAATCCTGGTGGACCTGTGCACCCGCCACCCGGAATTTTCGGTCACCGCGTTGCGCTACTTCAACCCGGCCGGCGCCCACGAAAGCGGTGAAATCGGCGAGGACCCCACAGGCGTTCCGGGAAACATCGTGCCCTTCCTGACCCAACTCGCCGCCGGCCGCCACGACGAACTCCAAGTGTTCGGTTCGGACTACGCCACGGTCGACGGGACCGCCGTCAGGGACTACATCCACGTCATGGACGTGGTCGAAGGACACCGCCTGGCCCTTGAAACCGGCCCCCTGCCGGGGTTCCACCGCTACAACCTGGGCACCGGCGTCGGAACCTCCGTCCTGGAACTTATCCGGGAATTCGAGACCGTCACGGGGACCACCATCCCCTACCGCATCGTCGGGCGCAGACCCGGCGACGTGCCCGCACTCGTCGCATCCCCGGCGCTGGCCAACGCAGAACTCGGTTGGACAGCGCGCCGGAACCTCACCGAAATGTGCCGGGACGCCTGGAACTTCCAGGAAAAGCACCCGGCCGGATATGCAAGTGCCGTCATGAGTGGAGGTGGCAGCGCATGAGCGCGAAGACAGCGGCCGCACAGGTCCAGCCGGCACCGAATCCGGACAGGCGGCGCATCAGGGCCGAGGGAGCGCAGAACACCAGCACCATGGTCACGGCCACGCCCCACGGCCCGCTGCTCTCCGGCCCGCGCGCGCCGCGGCTGGCGGATAACAAGGCGCTCTACGTTCCAGTCCTGTCGGCGGGACGGCGGAAGCTGATTGCCGCCCTGACCCTCGGCTGGTGCGTCGCGTTCGCCGCGTTCTGGTTCTGGTGGCTGGAGCCCGAGCACAACGTGGGGTGGCCGGGCCTGGTCCTCAATTCCGTGCTGTTGTTCTACCTGTCCTACCTGCCCAGCTATTTCCTGGTCGCGGTGAACCGGCTGCGGCAGATCAATCCCGCGCTGCCGGTCCCCGATGTGCGGGTCGCCTTCGTGGTGACCAAAGCCCCTTCCGAGCCGTGGGAAGTGGCGAAAAAGACTCTCCGGGCGATGCTGGACCAGGAATTTCCACGCCCCTACGACGTCTGGCTTTGCGACGAGGACCCGTCTCCGGAGGTCATTGCCTGGTGCTCACGCCTGGGAATCCGAGTCTCAACCCGCCGTGGCATTGCCGAATACCACCAGCAGCAGTGGCCCCGGCGGACCCGGTGCAAAGAGGGCAACCTCGCCTACTTCTACGACACCGCCGGATACCAGGAGTACGACGTCGTGGCGCAGCTGGACTGTGACCACGTGCCGGCACGGAACTACCTCGCCGAGATGGTCCGGCCGTTCACCGACGCGAGCGTCGGCTATGTGGCGGCACCGAGCATCTGTGACACCAACGCCGCCACCTCCTGGTCCGCCAGGGGCCGGGTACACAAGGAAGGGACCTTTCATGGCCCGTTCCAGGCCGGGCACGTCGGGGGCCTTGCCCCGCTTTGCATCGGGTCCCACTATGCGGTGCGCACGGCGGCCCTGAAGGACATCGGCGGGATCGGCCCGGAACTCGCGGAGGACTTCTCCACCAGTTTCCTGCTCAACTCGGCGGGCTGGCAGGGTGCCTTCGCGCACGACGCCGAGGCCCACGGGGACGGGCCGCACACCTTCGCCGCCAAGGCTGTGCAGGAATACCAGTGGTCCCGCAGCCTGGTGGTGCTGCTTTTGGAGACGCTCCCCCGCCACCTGCACCGGTTTCCCTGGCGGCTCCGGCTGCGGTTCATCTTCGCCCTCTCCTACTACCCGCTGCTTGCCCTGACCACCATCGCGGGGCTGACGCTGCCCGCCATTGCCGCCGTGACCGGGGTTCCCTGGGTCAACGTCAGCTACATCGAATTCCTTGTCCGCTGGTCATTCATCACTGTGTGGCTGGTATTGATCACGTTCCTGGCCCGGCGATGGGGCCTCCTGCGCCCCCGGGAAGCCCCCGTCCTCAGCTGGGAAAACTGGCTCTACACGCTCGCCAGGTGGCCCTTCGTTGCCAGGGGCGTCCTGGCAGCAGTCCTGCAAAAGATCCGTCCGCGGGCAGTGGATTTCAAGGTCACACCCAAATCCCTTGGCAGCTTCGAGCGGCTGGACTTCAGGCTCCTCACGCCCTATTACTCAATATCGGTTGTCATGAGCGCGGCAGCCCTGACAGGTGAAACACTTACGGCGGCCTACGGCTACGTGTTCCTGTGCCTGCTGGCCGCCGGCTCCTACGCCGTCGTGGCCCTGACCGTCCCCCTGCTCCACGCCTATGAGAGCGCCGCGGCGGCGAAAGCCCCGCTGGCCGCCGCCATCCGCGCCACCGTCGCAGTCCCCCTGGCCATCACGGCGGCCGTCTGGATACCGCTTCTGGTCGCCATCGCACAGTTCCCGCACTTCATCCGGCCCTTCCTGATCTAGGAGATCCAAGAAATCCCGGCGAGTCCAGACCGGTTCAACCCGAATTGGTCTGGACTGTGGCCGTCCCCCCGTTCCGGCGCTTCCCGCACCCCGACGATTGGTCTCTTCGATGCCCGCCACGATGACAACGCCCTGTTTGAACAGGTTGAACCGGTTGAAAGGACGGGCCCGCAGGCCGCGGTGGAGGCTGCCCGCGCTGGTCGCCGCCTCGGTGGCGGCCCTGGGACTCATCGCCGCCACGGCATCCATCACCCGCCCGGCCACGTCACCGGAGCTCGCGATCCGCGGCGCCGACATCTCCTTCACCCTCCAGGAGGAAGCAAACAACCAGACCCTCGGTGACAACGGCCAGACGGCGCCACTGGAAACGATTCTCGCCCGGCACGGCGCCAACTACGCCCGGCTCCGCGTCTGGGTCGATCCCCCCAAGGGCACCAGCGACCTGGACTCCGCCCTGACTCTGGCCCGGCGCGCCCACGCAGCCGGCCTTCAGATACTCCTGGACCTGCACTATTCGGACTCCTGGGCAGACCGGACCGCCCAGCAAACACCGTCCGCCTGGCAGGGCCAGAACCCTGAGCAGCTGCGCAGCACCGTGGAAACCTACACCCGCGACGTCCTGGCGGCCTTTGCCCGGCAGGCCACCCCGGTCGCCATCGTCCAGATCGGCAACGAGACCACCCATGGGATGCTCTGGCCCACCGGACAGATCTACAAGCAAACCGGCGAAGACTGGGCGGGCTATGCCGAGCTGGTCAAGGCCGGCATTCGCGGGGCGAAGGAAGCAGGGCCCGGTCCCGGCCCACTGATCATGCTGCACTCCGACACCGGCGGAGACCAGGGCGCGTCGACCTACTACTTTGACCATGTTCAGCAGGAGGAAGTCAGTTTCGACCTCATCGGGCTGACCTACTATCCGTTCTGGAACGGTTCCCTAGCCAGCCTGCAACAAAACCTCCATGTCCTCGCCGACCGGTACGCCAAAGACATCCTCATCGCCGAAACGGCCTACCCCTGGACCCTTTCCGGCGGCGGCGGCATCCAAAGCGTCGTCACGTCCCTCGATGCGCTGCCGGACGCGGCCGCCTACCCGCCGACACCCCAAGGACAAGCGCACTATTTCGAAGCCCTCAACCGGATACTGCGCGAAGTTCCCAATGGCCACGGGACCGGCTACCTGATCTGGGAACCCGGCTGGCTCCCCGGGGTCCCGGCCGACGCCCGCACCGGGAACTCGCACAGCAACCTCACGCTCTTTGACTGGTGGGGCCACGGGTTGCCGGCACTGGACGCCTTTCGGCCCACCGGAGCCGCCGGATCCTAGGCAGCGACTCATGCGGAGCTCACAGGATTCTGTAAGGGAACTGAGAGCGGGACGCGGTCACGTTGTCGGTGGTCAACTGTTGGCCCATCCTTGAACCATGATCGAGCCCAAGGCGGGTCCTCTCGCGCACCGCGGGAGACAGTGGGGCGTGCGCAAGCGCGCAACAGCGACCGCCGTCGGCGTCGTCGCCCTGGCGCTGCTGGTCGGCGGCATTGCGCTCATAGCCTCGCTCCAGGGGTCGTTGGTCGCCTCAACTGAGTCGGCCGCCCGGCAGGAGGCCCAGGAAGTCGTCGTCCACATGCGGGACGAGGATGTCGCGGAAGCGGTCCGGTACATCGCGGCCACCGTGCACGAAGGGCAGATCGTCCAGATCCTGAACCCGGCTGGGGCCGTCGTGCCCGCGCAGGCGCCCACTGCGGGTGCCAAGCCGCTTACGGCCCTGCGCCCCGCCCCGGACCAGGTCCTGACGGAGGATGTCACCAGGGTGGAGACCGTCCGCGACCCCGGCGACTTCATGATCGTCGCGACGGCGGTCCGCCTGGACGACGGACCCTACACGGTGGTGGTGGCGTCCCGGGTACAGGTCCTGGCGGAGACGCTGGCCACAGTTTCCTGGTACCTGCTTGGCGCCGCCCCGCTGCTGCTGCTGGTGGTTGGCAGTTCGGTCTGGCTGCTGGTGGGCCGCTCCCTGCAGCAAGTCGAACGAATTCGCGGGCAGGTCGCCCGCATCGACGGGGAACGCCTGAACGAACGAGTCGACGTTCCGCAGACCAACGACGAGATTCAGTCCCTGGCGCTGACGATGAACAAGATGCTGGAACGGTTACAGGCCTCGGACAGCGCGCAGCGCCGGTTCCTTTCGGACGCCAGCCACGAACTCCGCAGCCCCGTGGCAACCCTTCGCGCCGGGGTGGAGGTCGCTGCCGCGGACCCGTCGGGGCAGTCCTGGCGTGAGCTGACGGACATCCTCTCCGAAGAGACCTCCCGCATGCACTACCTCGTCGAGGATCTCCTGACCCTCGCCAAGGCCCACGACGGGGGCTTTCGGCTAAACGAGGAGGACGTTGACCTCGACGACGTCGTGGACCGTGAAACCCGCAGGCTCCGCTCGACAAGCACCCACCTCATCACAGCAGAGCTGACCCCCGTCCGGATCAGCGGGGACGCACGCCGGGTGGGACAGGTTCTTCGAAACGTCCTGGACAACGCAGACCGGCACGCCGTCTCGCGGATCCAGATCAGCCTGAACTCCGGTGAAGGCGGAGCCGGCGCGGTTATCACCGTAGACAACGACGGCGGACCGGTACCGGAGGCGGACCGGCAACGGGTCTTTGAACGATTCGTCCGGCTCGACGAGAGCAGGTCGCGGGAAGGCGGCGGCAGTGGGCTGGGGCTGGCCATTGCGGCCGGGATCATGTCGGCCCACCACGGCTCCATCCGTGCCACTGAGAGTCCGCTGGGCCACTGCCGCTTCGAGATGGCGTTTCCCGCAGCCACGGAGTGAAGACAGAGCGTGAGGATCGGCTTGAGGACCGGCCCGCCTACGTCCCGGCGGTTCGGGGGGAGTGTTCCCGCGGATCCACGTCGGTGCTGAGCATGTAGCCCATCCCCCACACCGTGGTCAGTGTCTGGACGCCGAAGGGGACGTCGATCTTGCGCCTGAGGTAGCTGATGTAAACCTCCACCACGTTATCCCCGCCCTCAAAGGCGGGGTCCCACACGTTGTCGAGTATCTCCGCCTTCGTCACGATCTGGTCGTGGCGCCGGATGAGGTACTCCAGGAGCCCGTATTCACGGGGGGTCAACTTGATCGCCTTGTCCCCCCGACGGACCTTGCGGTTGAGAGGGTCCAGCGTCAGCGTGCCCACCGTCAACACCACAGGGCGCTCAGGTGCACCGCGGCGGATGAGTGCCCGGATCCGCGCCACCAGCACCGGAAAGCTGAAAGGCTTGGTCAGGTAGTCATCAGCCCCAAGATCAAAGGCATCGGTCTGGTCGTACTCGCCGTCCTTCGCAGTGAGCATCAGCACCGGAGTCCAGACCTTGTGTTCCCGAAGCTCCTTCAGGACGTCGTAGCCGTTCTTTAGCGGCAGCATCAGGTCGAGCAGGATTGCATCGTATGAGTTTTCTGTCGACGCCCACAGGCCGCTGACGCCGTCGTGCATGACGTCTACGACGAAACCTTCATTCGTCAGCCCGCGGCGGACCGCTTCGGCCAGACCTTTCTCATCATCGACGACCAAAATGCGCACGGAAACCCCCCTCCTTGATACTGGCAGTATGTGGCAGAGGGTTGAGCAAACCCTGAGAAAGGCCTCTCCCGGGCGACGGTCAGCGGCGTCCGATGGCAAAGGAGTCCGTGAACGAGTCGCCCTCTGCCGGAACGAACCGGGCGGACAGCTCGTCCGCACTCGCCCTCAGGTCCAGGGTCCCGAGGGAAGGATCGCGGTTCCTGCCGGACCATGCGGCGAAATAGCCGGCCTCGGCGTCGTTGTCGTTCACATCGTAGAGACCGACGCCGCCGGTACCTACGGTGGCGAAAACCGTTCCCGCGCCCTTCACCATGGTTTGGTCGGTATCCATGAGGCAGGCAGATGAAAAACTCTCCGGTTGCAAGCCCGGGCACGAGCCGCCGACGCCCAGTTGGTGGGTGCGCTGGTAGTCGTGGTCATGGCCGGCCAGGACAAGGTCCACCTTCTTCTCCATCAGCATGTTCGTGAAATCCTGGCCGGGCTGGCACCCGTATTTTCCAACGCTCAGGCAGGGTGTGTGCATGCCAACCACGGTCCACGGGATCTGCGCCGAGGCAGCCCCATCGATGGCGTCCGTTGTCCAGCGCCAGCGTTCGCTGTCGCGCGAGTAGTCCAGGGGTTGCCCGTCCTTGAAGTTGATGCCCGGCGATACCATGATGAACCGCACCAGGGGATCCGCCTGGGGGACATCGACGTACCACTGGATCCCGTACTCACCCTGGAGCCCCGGGAGCCTGTTGGGCAGGCATTCGACGAACTTTGCGATGTCACCGTCGCTGCCGTCACTCTCATGGTTGCCGGTGATTAGTTGGTAGGGGAAATTTTCGCCGAGTTTGCCCTTGACCATGTCGCAGAACTGCTGCTCGATCCCGGCCTTGTACGCGAAGTCCCCGAGGGCAAGATTGAACTGCGGCTGGAGGCCGGCAATAACGTCCAGCACTTTTTTGGCCCCGGTGCTGACGCCGATGTCGCCCTGGGCGGTGAAGTGGACAGTCCCCGGGGGCGCCGGCACCGTCGAAGGGGTGGAGGGCTGGGCGCTGCTGGGCTGGGCGTTTGTGGGCTGGGCCGTCGCCGAAGCACTGAATGGTTTGGCCTCCCGCGGACCGGACTGGCAACCGGCCAGCACCAGACCCACGCACACGGCAACCATCATTGCAATGGCCACGGCTGCACGATTCCTGGATGTGGCAGCCATTATTTCCTCCCCTCGGCAGCCCGAACCGGGTTCGGCCCATGGCCCGCGTCGGTCCCGCCTCGTAGCGTACCCGCGAAGGCTTTGGGATTCCTTTAGCCCTTGCAGGCCGGTGGCTACGGAACACCGGCCCCCGGCCCCGGCCAGGTGGACCGTCCTCTTTGCCCGCCGTGGCCGTTGCCTCAGAGAATTCTCAGCGCTGCCGGGCAACGATGGTAGTGGATCGTGTTGCATCAATTCCGCACCCGGCAGAAGGAATCGTAGCCAACATGGAAAACACAACCCTGACGACCTTTGCCCTTGTCCGCCATGGCCAGACGGACTGGAATGTGCAGCGCCGGCTTCAGGGTTCCACCGACATTCCGCTCAACGACGTCGGCCGCCGCCAGGCGCGGGATGCCGTCGCCGTCCTGTCCGGCTACCAGTGGGATGCGGTCGTTTCCTCGCCGCTGCGCCGTGCCGCCGAAACCGCCGACCTGATTGCCAGCGGGCTGGGGCTCGGCCCGGCCCGGCGCGTGCCGGAACTTGCCGAGCGCAGCTTCGGACCCGCTGAGGGCCTGCAGGCCGGGCCCGAACTGGACGCGCTGCGGATCCGGGGTGGCTTCCGCGGCGCAGAAAGCAGGAATAAAGCGGCCTGCCGCGGGTTGGCGGCGCTGGAAGCACTGGCCGAGGAGTTCCGCGGCCGCCGTGTCGTGGTGGTCGCCCACGCCACGCTGATCCGGCTGAGCCTCAGCCGCGCCGTCGGATACACCTTGCAAAGCATCGACAACGCCGCACTCAACCTGGCCCACCACCATGCCGTTGACGGCTGGGAGCTTGAATACTTCAACGGCGAGCCGGTCATGGCCGGCGCCCGGGGCTGAGCTGCACCGTCCCGGGCTGCCCTCAGCGGCCATCAATCGCGCCACCATCTATGCCTGCAAGTAGCGGAACAGCAGGCCGTTTCCGGCATCGAGCCCGGCGCCGTGATCCTCAATGGGCAAGTCCCCGTCACGGCTAATCACCGGGCGCGCCTGCGCCGCCGCAGTGATCATGGCCGATCACTCCTTCTGGTCAGATTGAGCCTTCTCTCTGGATTCTCTCTCCCTTCCGCCGAGGACGCCACCCCCGGTTGCCGCTCCTGGGCGGGGATCGCGTGGATCCCCGTCAAGGGTTCGTGTTCATGTCCCGTCTTGGCCTCGGACGCCAGCTGTTAAGTCCGCATGGTGAACATGGGGCGGGTGAGTTCACCTTGTAAAGCCCATGAGGGCAACAATGACCTGCTTTCCCCTTCCCGACGCGGCTTTCTGGCTGCCGCGCTGACCGGAGCGGCGCTGACCCTGGCTCCTGTCACTTTCGCCGCCGCCGATACCGGCACCAGCAAAACCAAGACGATCACCGGACACCTCGAGCCGGGCGCCGCGGATTTCGTCTACCTGCCCGTTGAGGTGCCCGCCGGCGTCAACAGGATCAGCGTCTCCTACAGCTACAGCAAGCCCACCGTCGCCCCCGGGCTCCTGGCCAACGCGTGCGACGTCGGCGTCTTCGACGAGAAAGGCACCGACCTCGCGGGCAAGGGCTTCCGGGGCTGGTCCGGCGGCTTCCGCACGGAGTTCTTCATCAGCGCCGCCGAGGCAACCCCCGGCTACCTGCCCGGCCCGGTCGGCAAGGGCACCTGGAACATCGCGCTCGGCCCGTACCAGGTGGCCGGGCAGGGCATGGATTACACCGTCACCGTCACCCTGGACTACGGGCCCGACGGCGCGGCCTTCCGCCCGCAGTACCCGCCACAGCAGGTCGCGGGCCGCGGCGCCGGCTGGTACCGCGGCGACGCCCACCTCCACACCGTGTATTCCGACGGCAAGCGCACGCCCGAGGACGTCGCTGCCGGGGCCCGCGCCGCGCGCCTGGACTTCATGATCAGCACGGACCACAACACTCCGGCGTCGCACGGCGCGTGGGGGCCACTGGCCGGCAACGACCTGCTCATCCTCACGGGTGAGGAGGTCACCACCCGGAACGGGCACTACCTCGCACTCGGGCTCGAACCCGGCGAATGGATCGACTGGCGCTACCGGGCGCGGGACAAGGGCTTCGAGCAGGAAGCCAAGCGAATCCACGATTCCGGCGGCATCGTGGTCCCTGCGCACCCGTACTGCCCGTACGTGGCCTGCCGCTGGAAGTTCGGGTACGAGAACGCCGACGCCGTCGAGGTGTGGACCGGCCCGTGGACCGCCGACGACGAGTACGCCATCAACACCTGGGACTCCATGCTGGCCAGCTCCGCGCGCAACGGCGGCCGCTGGCTCCCGGCGATGGGCAACAGCGACGCCCACAGCGCACCCCAGGTCATCGGGTTCCCGCACAACGTTGTCTACGCCGCGGCGCTCTCCCGCGACGCCGTGCTGGCCGGTATCCGCAGCGGCCGGAACTGGATCGCCGAATCGGCGGACGTGTCCGTCGACTTCAGCGCCACCTCCGGCGGCCGGAGCGCCGGCGTCGGGGAACGCCTCGACGCCGCCGCGGATGCCCGCGTCAGCGTCACGGCGAAGATCTCCGGCGTGCCGAACGGAGTAGTCCGGTTCATCACCGATGAAGGCCAGACCCAGCAAATTACCCTGCCGGACTCGGGCCAGGGAGCCAGCACCTGGGTGACCACGCCACAGCTCGCCGCCTATGTGCGCGTTGAGGTGCGCCACCCCATGCCGGACGGCACGCCCAGCAACGGGACAGCCATGGGAACCGCCCTGCTGCTGGGCCCGATGGCCGCCCTGACCAACCCGATCTTCCTCGGCGCCAAATAGCCGAAGAAGCTGCAGGACAGCAGGTTTCCCGGCTCAGGAGCGCAGACGCAGGCCGCGAAGCTTTTTCCCTGCCCTGCGGGCTTTCTTCTCCGTCTTCCGGGCGAGACGTTTTTCCATCTTCAGCAAACTCTTGACGCCGAGATCGGTATCGGCGGGCCGGTCCGGAGTGGCCGCGACTCTGCGCAGCAGGGCCGTGGCCATGACGCTGTCCTGGTGGTCGCCGAGTACCCTCTGGAGCCGTCCAGCGGATTTTGTGAGCTTGGCGGCGCGCTTGCCGTGGATCTCCCTGACCGATTCGCCGGCGTGGCGCAGGCGTTTGGCGTCTTTTCGGACTTCGTGCAGGGCCGCGTCGCGGGCGGCCCTGCCGGTGGAGCGCTTGACGGCCTTCCGGGAACGCTCCACCCGGTCTGCCGCCTTGTTCACCAGCTTGGCCGTCACCTTGTGCGCGGGGCGGAAGGCGAGGGGCCGGGCCGACGGGTGGTCCCGAAAGTCCTCAAGGGAGCCAAGGAGACGGAAATAGCGACCGGCCTGGAGGCTATCGAGAACGTTTCTGTAACCTTCGTCGTGGACTGCGACCAGCTCCAGTTCGATCATCTGCTCCAACGAGCCGGACCTCTGGTCCTCGGGGAGTTCCTGGATGTGCCGGCGAAGCCGCTCCAGCATGACTTCGGCGTCGCGTGCCGGGCCCAGGACCCGGCCAAGCCACTTCAACTCGGCCTGCAGTTCACGGACCGCTGAGCGCTTGAAGAGTTTGCGATAGGTGGCCAGGGCGGAGCGCGCCCGGCGGGTCGCGGACCGCATCTTGTGGACTGAATCCGGCGTCCCCTGCCGGACACCCGGATCATTGGTGATGAAGTCTTCGATCCGTGCGTCCAGATAGGCCGTCACGACGTCGACCGCCGGGCCTTTCTTCCGGAGCTTCTTCCGGGTCTTTCCGGCCCGGGGGCTAAGCCCTGCCGGCCACGCAGCTCCAAAAGTACGGGCAAGCTTGGACGGATAGGCGGAGCGGGCCGCTCCCGTGGACGTCAGGGTTTCGGTGGCGGCGTCGAGGAACTCCCGGTTTCCGTGGACGAGTTCGAGCTCCCATTCACGCCAGTCGAGGGCCGGCCCTGGGGGCTGCAAAGCCTCGGCGTGGACAACGTCGTCAGCGAAGTCGGCCAGATGCTCACCGATAGGCCCGTAAAGCCGGTAGGTGGTGCGCCGCGTACTCAGCCGGGCCACCGGCACCAGCTCTTCCCCGCGGGTGAACACCTGCAGATGATCGGACAGCTCGTCCGGAACAGTCTCCGGCTGGCCCAGCGGTGCATGGATTTCCTCCCGCTGGTCCGTGCCGGCGGGAAGCTTGAGGTGCCACCCGGCGTCCGTGCCGCCCGTGCGGCGCCGCAGGGTCAAGCGCCGCGCGGCGAGAGCCAGGGACGGCGTGTCGAAGTACACCGCCTCAAGGTGATCCGTCACCGGCTCCGCGACGTCGTCCACGCCCTGGATTTCCAGCAGCTCCGGAAGGGGCGTGGACGTCCCGGCGTCGTACTTTTGTTCCGTTTCAATATTTCCGCTGGTGTCCATGGCAGGCCCCCTCAACTGGCACCGCTGGAACATGGACTTGATCCTCCCGGTGGCGAGTCGGCCGGTGCCTTGGCCCGTTCGCCCAGCCCGATTCTAGGCCCGCTGGGAACAACCCTGCCAGACTTGGCGGCCAGGTCACGCCGAGCCACGGCGGCCGCCGCGGGAGAGCAGGAACGCCCGCCCGGTTAACCCGGGCGGGCGTTCTTGGTCTCTCCGGGCGGGGAGCCCGGCACCTGAGTGATGGCCGCTAGCCGATCAGGGCCAGCACGGCCCCGGCCGCAACCACTCCCCCGGCTTCCGTGCGGACGTCGGTGACAGTGCCGTCCCGGTGCGCGGCGATCTGGGTTTCCATCTTCATGGCTTCAAGGACCACCACCGGGTCCCCGGCCGACACCTCGGCGCCGGGATCGACGAGCCACTTCACCACGGTCCCGGCCATGTCGGCGCGCAGCTCGCCCGGATCGGCAGCGCCAGCACCGCCGTCGGAGGTTCCGTCCACGGAGACGCCGGCGGGCAGTGCCCCTCCGGACATCGTCCGACCAGACAGTGCCCACCCGTCCAGGAGGTCTGCCGGGAGCCCGACGGCCAGGCGGCGTCCGTCCACGTCAACGGTGATGGTGCGGCGTTCGCCGTCGGGCGCGGTGGTGCTGTAGCCGGGATCGGCCGGGATCTTGTCCGCGAAGTCGGTTTCGATCCAGCGGGTGTGGATGCCGAGCCCGTCCTCGGAGGTGAAATCCGGGGATTCGAGCACGGCCCGGTGGAACGGCAGCACGGTGGCCACCCCGGTGATGCGCATTTCGGCGAGGGCACGGCGGGCGCGGCGCAGGGCCTGCTGGCGGTCCGCGCCTGTGACGATCAGCTTGGCGAGCAGGGAATCGAACTGCGGCGCCACGAAGGAGCCCGAGCGGACCCCGGTATCCAGGCGGATGCCCGGGCCGGTGGGGCCGGCGAATTCGCCGATGGTGCCGGGCGAGGGCAGGAAGCCGCGGCCCACGTCCTCGGCGTTGAGCCGGAACTCGAAGGCGTGTCCATGCGGCGTCGGGTCCTCGGTGTGGCGCAGCGGCTCACCCGCGGCGATCCGGAACTGCTCCTGGACGAGGTCGATCCCCGTGGTTTCCTCGGTGATGGGGTGCTCCACCTGGAGCCGGGTGTTCACTTCGAGGAAGGCGACGGTGCCGTCCGCCGCGACCAGGAATTCCACCGTACCGGCGCCGGAGTAGCCTGCTTCCCGGCAGACGGCCTTGGCGGCATCGTAAATCAGCGTGGTCTGTTCCTCGCTCAGGAACGGCGCGGGTGCCTCTTCCAGGAGTTTCTGGTGCCGGCGCTGCAGGGAGCAGTCGCGGGTTCCGACGACGACGACGTTGCCGTGGGCGTCCGCCAGGACCTGCGCCTCGACGTGGCGCGGTCGGTCCAGGTAGCGCTCCACAAAGCACTCGCCCCGGCCGAACGCGGCAACTGCCTCGCGCACGGCGGAATCGAAGGCTTCCTCGACCTCGTCGAGGACGCGGACCACCTTCATGCCGCGGCCGCCGCCGCCAAAGGCGGCCTTGATGGCGATGGGCAGGCCGTGCTGTTCGGCGAAGGCCCGGGCCTCGGCCGCGGTGTCCACGGGTCCGTCGCTGCCGGCGACCAGCGGCGCGCCGGCCCGGACGGCGGCGTCGCGGGCCGTGATCTTGTTGCCGAGCAGCCGGATCGCGTCCGGAGCCGGTCCGATCCAGGTCAGCCCGGCGTCGATGACGGCCTGGGCGAAGTCGGCGTTCTCGGAGAGGAAGCCGTAGCCGGGGTGGACGGCGTCTGCGCCGGACGCGGCCGCCGCGGCCAGGAGCTTGGGGATGTTCAGGTAGGTGTCGGCGGGAGAGTTGCCGTCCAGGCTGAAGGCTTCGTCCGCAGCGGAAACGTGCAGGGCGTCGGCGTCGATGTCGGCATAGACGGCGACGGACGCCAGCTGCGCGTCGTCGCAGGCCCGGGCTATGCGGACCGCGATTTCTCCACGGTTGGCGATCAGGACCTTGCGCATCAGTTACTCGCTTCTTTTTCGGTGACGGTGTGTTCAGTGGCGTGTTCAGTGGCGGTGTGTTCGGTGGGGCCGTGTTCAGCCCAGCGGAAGCGGATCTTGCCGCCGATGGGGACCTGCGCGGCGAGGTCCAGCAGGGAGTCGACCACCACGCCGATCACCGGGTAGCCGCCGGTGATCGGGTGGTCGGCCAGGAAGAGCACGGGCAGCCCTTCGGGTGGGACCTGCAGGGCGCCTGCCACGGTGCCTTCGCTGGCCAGTTCGCCCTGGCGGGTCCGCTGCAGCGGTGTACCGTCCAGCCGCATGCCGACCCGGTTGGACTGGGCCTTCACCTCCCACTCCTGGGCGGCGAAGGAGTCCAGCGCCGCCCGATCGAACCAGTCGGCGCGGGGGCCGGGAACGACGTCGAGTACGGTCACCCCGGTTCCCGGGTAGTCCGGCTGCAGTTCGGGAGCCCCGACGACGCCGGATTCGGCCTCTCCGCCGGCGGCCAGCACCTGTCCCGCGGCCAGGGGTGCAGGACCGATTCCGGACATGGTGTCCGTGGAGCGGCTGCCCAGCACCGGGGCTGCATCGACTCCGCCGCGGACCGCGAGATAGCTGCGGAAGCCGCTCTGCGGCGCACCAATGCTGAGCGTTTCGCCGTCGAGCAGCGCGAACGGGGTGGCCATCAGCGCGGAGCGTTGCCAGGTGTCCCCGGCGTCGTCCGGCGCGGATTCGATGCTCAGCGCCGACGGCGCCCCGGTGACCGCGAGGACCTGATCCCCCACGGCCCGGACCGTGAGCCCGCCGGCGACGGTTTCGATGGCGGCCGCGCCGGGGGTGTTGCCGACGAGGCGGTTGGCCCGGCGCAGCGAGGCCCGGTCCAGGGCGCCGGCGGCGGAGACGCCCAGGCCGGAGTGGCCGTGCCGGCCGAGGTCCTGGATCAGGCTCTGCAGACCCGGCGCAACGATCCGGAGTCCGCAGGCGACGTCCTGGCCGGCAGCCGGTTCCGGCGCTGCGCCGGCGCTGTGGACCGTAGGTTCTGCGGCAGTCTGCGCGGCTGGCTGTGCCACCGGCTCCGCGGCGGACTCGGTTCCGAGAGTTACCGCGTCCCGGACCGGCCGGAACTGCACCCGGTGGCCGGGCGCGGCCAGCGCGGGCTGCTCCCGGTCCAGGTCCCACATCCTGGCGTTGGTGCGCCCGATCAGCTGCCAACCGCCGGGGGAACGCCTCGGATACACTGCCGAGTAGTTCCCGGCCAGCGCCACGGAGCCTGCGGGGACGGCGGTGCGCGGCGAGGCTCGGCGGGGCACTTCCAGCTGCTGGTTCTCCCCCACCATGTACCCGAAACCGGGCGCGAAGCCGGCGAAGGCCACTGTCCAGACCTGGCCGGAATGGGCAGCGATCACACCCTCGGCTCCCAGGCCGGTGAGCTGGCCGACTTCGGCGAGGTCCTCGCCGTCGTACACGGTGTCGATGACCACCAGCTCGCCGTCGCGCTGCACCGGTGCGGTGAGGTCGAGCTGCAGCAGTCGGGCGGCGATTCGCCGGGCCGAGGCCGGGGAATCGGCCGTGACCAGGACGGTCTCGGCCGCGGCCAGCACGTCCTGCTGGCCCGGCAGCGGCTTCTCCAGCAGCAGAGCCTGCAGGGCAAGCACGTCCTGGGTGCCGGAGAGCTCGGCGAGGACCGCACGCGTTCCCACGGCCCGCACGAAACGGACCTTCTGAACTGGGTGCTGTTGAACCGTGTGCTCTTGAACCTTGTGCTCTTGAACCGTGTCCTCTTGAACTGCTGCGTTCTCTAGCTTGGGGGTTTCCCCTGCTGTCTCAATCACGAGGTGCCTCACTCATTGTGCCGGTGGAATTGTGCCGGTGGACAGGTTCCGCTGAACCGGATCCGAAGGGCTCAGGCGCGGGCTTCCTGCAGGAGCCGCTCTTCTTCGTCGGTATGCGGGTTGCGCCCGATGGCCAGCCCGATCACCGTCACGATCGAGGCGACCGCGAGGTAGCCGGCGATCAGGAACCAGTTGCCGCTGGCGGCGAAGAGGGCGGTGAAGACCAGCGGTGCGACGGCGCCGCCGATCACGCCGGCCAGCGTGTAGGCCAGCGAGCTGCCGGCGTAGCGCAGCCGGGCCGGGAACTGTTCGGTGATGTAGGCAGCCTGCGGGCCGTACATGAAGGCGTGGAAAGCCAGCCCGATCACGATGCCGATGGTCAGCGTAAGGACCGACTTGTCCTGGATCATGACGAAGAACAGCGGGATGTAAACGGCGGTTCCGACGGCGGCGATGCCGTATACGAGGCGGCGGTTGACGCGGTCTGTGAGGGCGCCCGCCGCTGGGATCAGGACCAGCTGGAAGGCGGAGCCGATCAGGATGGCGGTCAGTACGTTGCTGGTGCTCATGCCCAGTTGCTTGGTGGCGTAGACGGCCATGAAGACGGTGAGCAGGGAGTACAGCACGTCCGGGCCGATGCGGGACAGGGCGGCGGACACGAGGGCGCGCGGCTCCTTGGTGAAGACCTCCTTGATGGGGGCCTTGGGCTGTTCGCCGTGAGCCTGGATGGCCTTGAAGACGGGGGTTTCCTCCAGCTTCAGCCGGATCAGCAGGCCGAAGCCCACCAACAGGGCCGAGGCGAGGAAGGCCACGCGCCAGCCCCAGGAGAGGAAGTCTTCGTTGGTGAGCGTCGCGGCGAGCACGGCCAGGACGCCGTTGGCCATCAGGTTGCCGGCGGGCGGGCCGATCTGCGCGGCGGAAGACCAGAAGCCGCGCCGCTTGGCGTCGCCGAATTCGCTGGAGAGCAGGACGGCACCGCCCCACTCACCGCCGACGCCGATGCCCTGCGCCAGGCGCAGCAACACGAGGATGATAGGTGCGGCTATGCCGATGGTGGCGTAGCCCGGGAGCGCGCCGATCGCCACAGTTGCGATGCCGATCAGCAGCAGGGTGGTCACGAGGACTTGCTTGCGGCCGATTTTGTCACCGAGCCGGCCGAAGATCACGCCGCCGATGGGACGGGCGAGGTAGCCCACCGCAAAGGTCGAGAAGGACAGCAGCAGCCCGACGTATTCGTCGTTGCCCGGGAAGAAGACCTTGGGGAACACCAGGGCCGAGGCCACGGAGTAGATCGCGAAGTCGTAGTACTCCAGCGAGGTGCCGGTGAGGCTCGCGACGTAGGCCTTGATGGCACCGGGCGGGATCCTCCTCTTGCCGGCGGCCGGGGTGGCCTGATGCGGTGCTGCAGTCATGGTTTCCTCCAGGTGTGCGGGGTGCTGCCTGTTGCGCGGGTGTAAGTGCGGGTGATCCCGGCGGATCCGGGGTGTGAAGCGGCGAGCGTCTGCAGAGACGGATGCGCCTTAGACGAACGCGGCGGTTTCGATTCCGGCGGCGTTGAGCGCCTCGCGGACTGCGGCGGCCATGGTGACGGCTCCCGGGGAGTCACCGTGCACGCAGATGCTTTCGGCGCGGATTTTCAGGATGGAGCCGTCGATGGTGCGGACGGCGGAATCGGTGGCCATCCGGAGGACATGCTCAGTGACGAGAGCGGGGTCCTCAAGCACGGCTCCGGGCAACGTACGGGATACCAATGTGCCGTCCGGGTTGTAGGCACGGTCGGCGAAGGCTTCGGTGACCGCGCGAAGGCCGGCGGCCTCGGCGAGGCGGAGCACTTCGGAGCCCGGCAGGCCCAGGATCGGCAGGTTCGGGTCAACGGACTTTACGGCATCGACGACGGCCTTCGCCTGGCCGGTGTGCGCGACAATCGCGTTGTAGAGCCCGCCGTGCGGCTTCACATACCGGACCGTGCCGCCCTCTGCGGCGGCCAGCGCCTGCAGAGCGCCGATCTGGTAGACGACGTCGTCCGCCAATTCGACCGGATTGATGTCCAGGAAGCGGCGGCCGAAGCCGGCGAGATCGCGGTAGCCGACATGGGCGCCAATTACGACGCCGGCGGCGACCGCCTCGCGGCAGGTCCGGCGGATAACGCTGGGGTCACCCGCGTGGAATCCGCAGGCCACGTTTGCGCTGGACACCGAGCGGAACATCGCCGTGTCGTCGCCCAGGGTCCAGCGTCCGAAAGACTCGCCAACGTCGCTGTTTAGGTCAATGGTTGCCATTTGTGATCCTCGTCTCATGATAGCCCCCTACCAAGGATGCAACATTTTCACGGATTGTTCAACAATCCGACGATTCAACATTGGGACGATCGTGTAGATTCGGCACTATGACGACTCCCGATGCAGGTGCCGGATCAGCCCTCGGCGCGGCCGCGGCACGGCTGCGCGTGGCAGTTCCCTCCGTGGCGGACCGGGTGGCGGCCGAACTTCGCCTGCAGTTGGCCGAGGGAATTCTGCTGCCGGGCGCCCGGCTCACGGAATCGACCATCGCCGAAGACCTCGGCGTCTCCCGCAACACCGTCCGCGAGGCCTTCGCCGAGCTAGCGGCCGAGCGCCTGGTGGTGCGGCACCCGAACCGGGGCGTCTTTGTGGCAAGCCTGGAGGCCGGGGACATCCACGACGTCTACACGGTCCGGCGGGCCATTGAAGTCAGCGCGATCCGCGGCGGCGGCAGCCCCGAGCGCGTGGCGGCGGTCCGCGCGGCCGTGGAAGAGGGCAAAGCGGCAGCAGCCGCCAACGACGAAGAGGCCCTGGGCAGCGCCAACCAGCACTTCCACGGCGCCATCGTGGCCTTGGCGGGCAGCAGGCGGCTGGATACGATCATGGCCCAGGTCCTGGCCGAGATGCGGCTGTTCTTCCACAAGGCCACGCTGGATGCGCACTTCTACCGCGGCTGGCTGCCGGACAACGAGGAAATCTGCAAGGCCCTCGAAGCGGGGGATCTGGACCGCGCCGGCGAGCTGCTGCTGGCCTATTTGGACCGGTCAGAGGAGCGCCAGGCCGCCGTCCACGGGGAGTGAACCTGCCCTACAGGGAGTGAACCAGCAGCCCGGACCTTACACTGCGGGCGCCGCCGGCACCGGCACGCAGCCGCAGGAGGCCCGTAGGACCAGGTCCACGGGGAAGGTCCTGTTCCGGGTGGGCGACACGCCGTCGAAATCGATGAGCGCCTCGACGGCGGCCTCGGCCATGGCCTGCACGGGCTGCGCGACCGTGCTCAGCGGCGGCCAGCTGTACTCCGCCTCCGCCGAGCCGTCGAAGGAGAAGACGGCCAGGTCCTCGGGAATCCGCAGCCCGGCCTCCTGCACTGCGCGCAGCAGGCCGACGGCCTGCAGATCGGAACTGACAAACACCGCGGTGGGCCGCTCCGCGGCCGCGAGCAGCCGCTGCCCGGCGCGGTAGCCGCCCTGGCGGTCGAAGTCGCAACGCACAATCGGCCCTTCCGGGAGCCCGGCCTCCGTGAGCCCCTGCTGCCACCCGATCTCGCGCCCGTCGAGGTCATTGCCGACATTCATGCCCATGACCAGCGCGATCTTGCGGTGGCCATGGCCCACCAGATGCTCGACGGCGCGCCGGGAGCCTTCTTGCAGCTCCACGCCTACCGAGTTAAAGCCCGGCACCTCGCTGCTGTGGTTCAGCAGCACGGCAGGGATCTCCGAATGCTCAAGCTCGGTCAGGTCGGGTTCGAACAGCACGCTGGAGAGGAAGACGCCGTCCACGCGGCGGCTCGCGAGGTTCTTGACCTGGCGGCGTTCGCTGGCCGCCGAGCCGCCCGAGTTGGCCAGCAGCAGCGCATAGCCGCGCGCCGCTGCGGCTTCCTCCACGGCGCGGGCCAGGGTGGCGAAGAAGGGGTTGGTGGTGTCCGGAACCACCATGCCGAGCATTTCGCTGGAGCCCAGCTTCAGCGCCCTCGCCGCGGCGTTGGGCCGGTACCCGAGTGCAGTGATGGCCTCGCGCACTTTGGCGGCCGTCCCCGGGGAGACCCGCTTGGGGCCATCGTTCACCACATAACTGACCACGGCGGTGCTGACGCCCGCCAGCCTGGCCACGTCTTTGCGCGTGATCGTGGGCCTGTTGGCGGCTGGCGAGTGTGGCACAGTGACCATGCTACCGCCGGACTTCCCGGGCCAAGCCTTCCCCGTCTGACGCTTCGCGGCCGGATCCCGGCGCGGGCAGCCGCTCCGGGGCGTCGCCGTGGTCCGGCACGGGCAACCGCTCCCCGCCGCGGAGGGCGGACTCGTGCGCCACGATTCCCGGGAGGGTGTAGCGGGCGGCTTCCCAGGCGTTCACCGGCGGCAGCGTTCCCGTGTCGACGGCAGTGGCGAAATCGTCCACCAGGAAGTGGTGGCTGCCTTCGTGCCCGTTGTGAAGTCCGCGGAACTCGGCGGGAAGCCGGCCGGAGTCGTGCACGGGCGCCAGGCCGGAGCTGAAGGCGTCCCGCAGGGCCGGTGCGACGTCGGCCAGCGCCGGATCGTCAGCAGCAAGCGTGGCCCCGGTGGCCAGTTCGGCGCTGACATCGGTCACGGACTCCCTGTCCTGCCAGACACTGACCGTGGCCAGCTGCTCGAAGCTGGCTTCGGTGCCGAAGTACCGGAAGCGGCTTTCGCGCAGGTGGGAGGGGTAGCCGACGCGGCGCATCTCGTTGATGCGCATGGACCCGCCGGTTGAGAGTTCGAACAGCGCGGTGGCGTTGGAGAAGTCGTTGCCGAACATGCTGACGTCCTTGTCGAACACGCCGTCGCCGCGCTCGTCGGGGACGCCGATGCAGCTGACGCTGACGGCGTGGCCGCCGATTGCGCCCAGCACGCCGCCGGTGGAATGGGTCGGGTACAGCATGGGCGGGTAGCTGGCGGTGCGCTTCCAGTCCTCCCCGCCGCTGTACTGGTAGGCCTCGTAGAAGCCCAGGTCCATGTCGTGCACATAGTCGCCCTCGGCGTAGAAAATGCGGCCGAACGCGCCTTCGGCCCTGCGTTTGCGGGCGTACACCGTGGCGGGGTTGTAGTAGCTCGTCTCGCCCATCATGTAGGTCAGCCCCGTCTCGCGGACGGCGTCGATGATCCGGGCGATCTCGTCCTCGCTGATGGCCATCGGCACCGCCGAGTAGACATGCTTGCCGGCGCGGAGCGCCTGCAGCACCAGCGGCCCGTGCGTCCAGCGCTGGGTGAAGATCGCCACGGCGTCCACGCCGCCGTCGAGCATGGCCTCGAAGCTGGGATAGGTCCCGGCCAGGCCCAGCCGCTCCCGGAGGGCATCGGCCCGTTCCGGCAGGACGTCGGTGACGTGGACTTCTGAAATTGCGGGGTGGGCGTCGAAGAGTTTGGCGAATGCGCCTGCGAACTGGCCGGCGCCAACAATGCCTAGTGAGAACGTCATGCACGCAAGTTTCACACCAGTTTCTACTCGAGTCAATAGCTGGTGGTGGGGGAATGTTTTTCGCCCGGAAACATTAAGGAAACGGTTGCGCATTGGAAAGTTACTCGTGTAGATTCATGCCTCAGTTGTAATCCACGTCACAGCATCCACGTAACTGCGGAGGAACCACAAATGACCACCACAACTGCCCGCGGAGCCGCCCCGGCCCGCAAGGCGACCGGTACGGGAACGGGCAATGCTGCCCCCCGCCGCCGTCGCCGCCCCCGGACCGACCTGAAGGTTGCCCTGCTCTTCATCGCCCCGGCGATGCTCGGCTTCGTGGTGTTCTACCTTGTGCCGAGCATCCGGGGCCTCTACCTGAGCTTCACCGAATACAACATCCTCGGCACGCCAAAGTGGATCGGCGGCGCCAACTATGCGGCCATCGCCAAGGACCCCCTGTTCTGGAACGCGCTGGGCGTCACCACCCAGTACGTCCTGATCAACATCGTGCTGCAGACGGTCCTGGCCCTGGGCCTGGCCCTCCTGATGCACCGGGTCGCCAAATCGACCTTTATCCGCGGCAGCCTGCTGCTGCCCTACCTGATGGCAAACGTCATCGCCGCGCTCCTGTGGTTCTGGCTGCTGGACTACCAGATCGGCATCGTGAACAACCTCATCGACGCCGTCGGCCTGCCCCGCGTCGCCTTCTTCGGCAGCGAGGAATGGGCCATCCCCACCCAGGCCCTGATCAATACGTGGCGCCACATGGGCTACACGGCCCTGCTGATCTTCGCCGGCCTCCAGGCCATCCCCCAGGGCTTGTATGAGGTCGCCAACCTGGACGGCGCCTCACCCCTCCAGACTTTCTGGAAGATCACCATGCCGCTGCTCCGGCCCGTCGTCGTACTCGTCCTGATCGTCACCGTCATCGGCTCGTTCCAGGTCTTCGACACCGTCGCCGTCACCACGCAGGGCGGCCCCATCAACGCCAGCCGCGTCCTGCAGTACTACATCTATCAGCGGGCCTTCACGGAGTCTGACTTCGGTTACGGTTCGGCCCTCGCTGTCATCCTCTTCGTCATCCTCGCCCTGGTGGCCTTCATCCAGATGAAGTTCCTCAAGGGCAACGAGTCGGACCTGGACTAAGGAGTCCCAGCATGACTACTGCCACTTCAGCCATTCCCGCCAAGTCCCGCCGAATCACCGGCCGCCGCTTCAACTGGCGGCGCGCCGGAGCCTGGGCCCTCGTGGTCCTCGCCGTCGCCGTCTCGGTACTGCCCTTCTACTGGGTGCTGCGCACCTCGCTGTCCACCAACAGCGCCCTGGCTTCCAACGCCTCGAACCTGCTGCCGGCCGACTTCAACCTTGGTGCGTACAAGCGGGTCTTCGGCCTCCAGAGCGCCCAGGAGGCCATGGCGGAGGGAGGCTCCGGCGCCAAGATCGACTTCTGGATCTACCTGCGCAACACCGTGATCTTCGCCGGCATCACCACCGCCGGCGCCGTCTTCTTCAGCGCCATGGCCGCCTACGCCTTCTCCCGCCTGCGCTGGCGCGGCCGCAACGCCGTGTTCAGCCTGTTCCTGGCCACCATGATGGTGCCGCCGATCTTCACCGCGCTGCCCAACTTCCTGCTGATCAAGAACCTTGGCCTCCTGAACACGATGCTCGGGATGGTGCTGCCCTACCTCTTCATGACCCCGTTCGCGATCTTCTTCCTGCGGCAGTTCTTCCTGAACATGTCCCGGGAAGTGGAAGAGGCTGCCATGCTCGACGGCGCCAAGCACGTGCGCATCTTCTTCCAGATTGTGCTGCCAAACGCCGCGGCTCCGCTCGCCACCCTGGCGCTGCTGACCTTCATTGGGCAGTGGAACGAATACTTCTGGCCGCTGCTGGTCGGCAACCAGGAAAACGTCCGAGTGCTGACCGTCGGCCTGGGCGTCTTCAAGTCCCAGTCACCCCAGGGTGCCCCCGACTGGTCCGGCCTCATGGCCGCCACGCTCATCTCGGCCGTGCCGGTCCTGCTGCTCTTCATCGCCTTCGGCAAGAAGATCGTCAACTCCATCGGCTTCTCCGGCATCAAATAATCCCCCACCCAAAAGCCCACCCCAGATACACCGTCCCGAAAGGACCCCCAGCATGAACAAGAAAGCATCCGGCAAGAAGGCAGTCGGCGCCCTCGCCGCCGCGGCCGCCGCTGTCCTCGCCCTCTCCGCCTGCGGAAGCGGCGGAGGCGCCTCGGCCGCCTCCGGCGAGGAAGCCAAGGGCGAGATCAGCTACTGGCTCTGGGACGCCAACCAGCTCCCGGCGTACCAGCAGTGCGCCGATGACTTCCACACGGCCAACCCGGACATCACCGTCAAGATCACCCAGCGCGGCTGGGACGACTACTGGAGCACCCTGACCAACGGCTTCGTCGCAGGCACCGCCCCGGACGTCTTCACCGACCACCTGGCCAAGTACCCCGAATTCGCCAAGACCGGACAGCTCCTGGCCCTGGACGACGCCGTCGCGAACGATCACGTCAACCTCACCCAGTACAACAAGGGCCTCGCCGATCTCTGGGTGGGCGAGGACGGCAAGCGCTACGGCCTGCCCAAGGACTGGGACACGATCTCCCTCTTCTACAACAAGAAGCTCACCGCCGACGCCGGAGTCACCGATGAACAGATGAAGGGCCTGAGCTGGAACGCGCAGGACGGCGGCACTTATGAAAAGGCGATCGCGCACCTGACCGTGGACAAGAACGGCAAGCGCGGCGACGAGGCCGGCTTCGACAAGACCAAGGTCGCCGTCTACGGTCTCGGCCTGAACAGCTCCGGCTCCGGCCAGGGCCAAACCGAGTGGAGCTACCTGACCGGCACCACCGGATGGACCCACACGGACAAGAATCCCTGGGGCACCCACTTCAACTACGATGACCCCAAGTTCCAGGATTCCATCGCCTGGTTCGCCAGCATGGCGGAGAAGGGTTACATGCCCAAGCTCGAAACCACCGTCGGTGCGAGCATGGCGGACACCTTCGCCGCCGGCAAGTCTGTCATCAACGCCCACGGCTCGTGGATGATCGGCCAGTACACCGGCTACAAGGGAGTCGACGTCGGAATCGCGCCGACCCCCACCGGCCCCGACGGCAAGCGGTCCTCCATGTTCAATGGCCTGGCCGACTCCGTGTGGTCCGGGACGAAGAAGCCCGTTGCTGCCGTGAAGTTCGCCGAGTACCTGGGCTCCGCCGCGTGCCAGGATGTCGTGGCTTCCAAGGCCGTGGTCTTCCCCGCGATCACAACCTCCTCGGACAAGGCCGAAGCCGCCTTCAAGGCCAAGGGCGTGGACGTGACCCCCTTCACCCAGCAGGTCAAGGAAGACACCACGTTCCTGTTCCCGATCGCCGACAAGGCGGCCAAGGTGGACGGCATCATGAAGCCGGCCATGGACGCCGTGGTCTCCGGCAAGCAGCCGGCCAGCTCCCTCTCGCAGGCCAACGACCAGGTCAACTCACTTTTCAACAAGTAAGCCTGTTCAACGAGTACGCCTCTGAAGCCACAGCCGCCGGCAACCGCGGCGCCCGGTGCGCGGGGTTCCCAGCCGGGATCCCGCGCACCAGCACCTGACTTCCGCACTACTGAAAGTGAATCCCATGCACCCCGTGCACCTGCGTTCTGCCGGCACCAGCCTCCTGCTGGCCTTCGACTCCGGCGAGGCCGAGATCGTCCACTGGGGCGCCGACCTCGGCGAACACCTCCCCGATCTGGCGATCCTCCGGGGGCCCGTCCCCCACTCCGCCCTCGACATCCCCGTCACCGCCGGGCTGCTTCCGCAGGCCTCCTCCGGCTGGGCCGGACGCCCGGGCCTCCGCGGGCACCGGACCACCGACGGCGGCCCCGGCCAGGACTTCTCGCCGGCCCTGCGGGTGGTTTCCGCCCAGGTGCAGGACGGCGGCCGCGGGGTACTGATCATCCACCGGGATTCCGAGGCCGGACTGGACGTCAGCTCCGAGCTCACCCTCCACCCCGGCGGCCTCCTGGAACTGGCCCACACGCTGACCAACAGCGGCACGGCCGAATACCAGCTCGAGGAACTGGCCACGGTGCTGCCGGTGCCGCGGGACGCCACGGAACTGCTCGACCTCACCGGACGCTGGTGCCGCGAAAACCACCCGCAGCGGCACGCCGTCCAGCAGGGAACCTGGGTCCGCACCGGCCGGCACGGCCGGACCGGCCACGATTCCTCGCTGCTGGTGGCAGCCGGGACCGCCGGCTTCTCCAACCGCCGGGGACAGGTGTGGGCCACGCATTTAGGCTGGAGCGGCAACCACGAACAGTACCTCGACAGCCTCACCGACGGCCGGCGGATGCTCGGCGCCACGGAGCTGCTCGGCTCCGGCGAAGTGGTGCTCCACCCCGGCGGCAGCTACCGCACGCCGTCGCTCTTTGCCGCCTACTCCGGCCAGGGACTGGACGGCATCACCGAGGCCTTCTACGACTGGTTCCGCGCCCGCCCGCAGCACGTGGACACCACCTCCGGGCGGCTGCGCCCCRTGGTGCTCAACACCTGGGAAGCGGTCTACTTTGACCACCGCCTCGAACCCCTGCTGGAACTCGCCGAATCGGCCGCCGGGCTCGGCGTCGAACGCTTCGTCCTCGACGACGGCTGGTTCCGCGGCCGCCGCGACGACCACGCCGGCCTGGGCGACTGGTTCGTCGACGAGGGTCTGTGGCCCGGAGGCCTCACGCCGCTGATCGACGCCGTCACCGGGCACGGCATGGAGTTTGGCCTGTGGGTGGAGCCGGAGATGGTCAACCTGGACTCCGACGTCGCCCGCGAGAACCCGGAGTGGATCGTGGGCCCGTCGGCGCTTTCCTACAAGGACGGCGGCCGGCTCCCGCACACCTGGCGCAACCAGCACGTCCTGGACCTCGCCAACCCGGAGGCCTGGCAGTACATCTACGGCCGCCTCGACGCCCTGCTGCGCGAAAACAACATCGCCTACCTCAAATGGGACCAGAACCGCGACCTCACCGAGCACGGCCGCGGCGGCAGCCCGTCCGTCCACGAGCAGACGCTCGCGGCCTACCGGCTCTTCGACGCGCTCAAGACAGCACACCCGGACGTGGAGATCGAAAGCTGCTCCTCGGGCGGGGCACGCGTGGACCTCGGCATCCTGCAACGCACCGACCGTGTGTGGGCCTCGGACTGCAACGACGCCCTGGAACGCCAGACCATCCAGCGCTGGACCCAGGCCATCCTCCCGCCGGAACTCGTCGGGGCGCATATCGGACCGACCACCTCGCACACCACGGCACGCACCCACGACATCTCCTTCCGCGCCATCACCGCACTCTTCGGACACTTCGGCATGGAGTGGGACATCCGCGCGGCCACGGACGAGGAGCGGGCCACGCTGCGCCGCGTGATTGCGCTGTACAAGCGCCACCGCGCCCTGATCCACTCGGGCAAGCGGGTAAACGCGGATACCGCGGAGCCCACCTTGAGTGTCCACGGCGTGGTCGCCCACGACGCCGGCGAGGCCCTGTTCGCTGCCGTGTCCCTGGCGTCCTCCCCGACTGAGGTCCCCGGACTGGCCTCGCTGCCGGGCCTTGACCCGAAGCGGAGCTACCGCGTCCGGGCCGAACTGCCCACGCCCCTCGACGGCGACTACGCGCACACCTTCACCCAGATCCAGCCGCCGGCCTGGCTGGAAGACGGGGCCGTTGCCACCGGCGCCTTCCTCCAGCACGTCGGCCTGCCCCTGCCGGTCCTGAACCCGGAGCATGCCCTGCTCCTGCACGTCCAGGCCCTCTGACCGCCCGGCTCCACCCCCTGAAGGAACCCCATGACCAGCATCATCAGCCGCAGCGACGCCCCGGCGTCGGTGTCCGCGGTCACCAGTACGCGGCTCGCCGACGGGCGCGAACTCTTGTATTTCGACGACACCGACCGTCCCCGGCGGCGCCCGTCCAAGGACCGCCGCGAACTCCCCGAACGCGGACCCGCCGGGGAAATCCGGTACGACGCGCTGACCGGGGACTGGGTGGCGGTCGCCGCCCACCGACAACACCGGACCCACCTGCCGCCGGCGGACGAGTGCCCGCTGTGCCCGAGCACCGAGGCGCGTCCCTCGGAGATCCCGGCGGCGGATTACGACGTCGCCGTGTTTGAAAACCGCTTCCCCTCGCTCGGCCCGGAATTCGCCGCTGCCCCGGCAGCGCCGGGCTGGGGAACCCGCGGAATCGCCGGCGGCCGGTGCGAAGTCGTGGCGTTCACGCCCGAGCACACCGGAACGTTCGCCGCGCTCAGCAGCCGGCGCGTGCGCACCGTGATCGACGCCTGGGCGCACCGGACCGAGGCGCTCAGTGCGCTGCCGGGCGTGGCGCAGGTGTTCTGCTTCGAGAACCGCGGCCAGGACATCGGCGTGACACTGCACCACCCGCACGGCCAGATTTACGCCTACCCCTATGTCACCCCCCGGGCCGCGGTGATGGCCTCGGCCGCCGGGCGGTTCCACGAGGCGGCGGGCGGCACGGCCACCCTGACCGGGACCATCTTGGCGGGCGAACGCGCCGACGGCGCCCGGATGGTGGTGGAGGGCGAATTCTTTAGCGCGTATGTCCCGTTCGCGGCCCGCTGGCCGTTGGAAATCCACGTGGTTCCGCACCGCCAGGTTCCGGACCTGGCGGCGCTGACCGGCGCCGAGCGTGACGAGCTTGCCGTCCTGTATCCGGACCTCCTGGGCCGCTTTGACGCGCTCTACGGCAGCCCGACGCCGTACATCAGCGCCTGGCACCAGGCCCCCGTTGACCCGGTCCTGCGCCGGTCCGGCTACCTGCACCTGCAGCTCACCTCGCCCCGGCGGGCCGCCAACAAACTCAAGTTCCTGGCCGGCTCCGAGGCCGCCATGGGCGCCTTCATCAACGACACCACGCCCGAAGAAGTCGCCGCACGGCTCCGGGACGCCAGGACAGGAACGGCATGACCACCACCAACAGCACACGGACGGCACCGGCGGAGGCGCTGACCGGAGCCTTCGCCAGGCATTTCGGCCGCCGCCCCGACGGCGTGTGGCAGGCGCCGGGGCGGGTCAACCTGATCGGCGAGCACACCGACTACAACGAGGGCCTCGTCCTGCCGTTCGCCATCGACCGCAGCACCACCGTGGCCCTGGCAGCCCGGCCGGACCGCACCGTGCGGCTGGCCTCCGCGTTCCCGGGCGCCGAACCGGTCGAATTCGATCTCGACACGTTAAGCCCGGACCAGGCCGCGGGCTGGTCCGCCTATCCGGCCGGGGTGGCCTGGGAACTGGAACGCGCCGGCACCACGGTCCCTGGCTTTGACCTGTTCGTGTCCTCCGATGTGCCGGTCGGGGCCGGGCTGTCCTCCTCCGCCGCCCTGGAGTGCGCCGTGGCCCTGGCCCTGTCAGATCTCACCGGGGCAGGCCTGGGCCGCCCCGAATTGGCGGACATCGGCCGGCGTGCCGAAAACAATGTGGTCGGTGCGCCCACGGGCATCATGGACCAGTCGGCCTCGATGCTCGGCACCAGGGATTGCGCCGTCTACCTGGACTGCCGGGACCTCAGCTCCCGCGCTGTGCCGCTTGGCCTGGCGGAGGCCGGGCTTCTCTGCCTGGTCATTGACACCAAGGTTTCGCACGCCCATGCCAGCGGCGGGTATGCCGAGCGCCGGGCCTCGTGCGTCCGGGGTGCGCGGGAAATGGGAGTGGGCGCCCTTCGGGATCTCGGCGCCCAACACCTGCCCAGGGCTGAGCGCATCCTCGACGACGTGACCTTCCGCCGGGTCCGGCACATCGTTACCGAGAACGAACGGGTCGCCCGGACCGCGGAACTGCTCGGGACCCGCGGGCCGCTGGCCATCGGGGAACTGCTGGACGCCAGCCACCGCTCCATGCGGGACGACTTCGAGATCTCCTGCCCCGAATTGAACCTGGCCGTTGAGGCCGCCCGCGCCAACGGCGCGATCGGTGCACGGATGACAGGTGGCGGATTCGGCGGCTCGGCCATCGCCCTGGTTCCCGTGGACGACGCCGATCGGGCCAGGTCCGCGGTTCTTGCCGGCTTCATCGCCCGCGGGCTGCTGACTCCGGACGTGTTCGCCGTCCTTCCGGCAGAGGGGGCGAGGCGGCTGTAATCAGCGCCCTAGCGGGCACGCGCGGATGTCCGTCCGTGCAACGCGGCGGCGGCCCAGGCGGACATCAGCAGCGCCACCAGCAGCAGGCCGGCGTCGCCCAGGTCCACGGACCCGAACCAACTGGTCAGGGGGTCTCCGAGGCCGAACACCTCATGCAGGGCCCCGCCCAGGGTGAGGACCGCAATGAAGAGGGCGGACACGGCAGAAATGCCCGTGATGGCGGCATTGAAGCCGAGTTTGCGCCGCGGATCCGTCAGGGCAGAGCGGTACATCCGCATCATGGCCACGCCGTTGACGGTGTCGCACAGCGTCATGGCGGCGGTGAACGCCAGCGGAAGCGCCATCAGGGCAAGCGGTGAGACGCCGGCCAGTGATGCCGCCGTCGCCATGACCAACAGCCCGATCGTGGTGGCGGTGTCGAAGCCCAGTCCGAAGAGGAATCCGATCACGAAGATGTTCCGCGGATGCCGGACCCGGGCCAGCGGACGCGCGAGCAGCCGGGCCACCAGGCCCCTCGCGGCCAGATCCTCGTCGGTGATCGAGGCACCATCGCGTGCACTGCGGTAAATCTTCAGCGTCCGGAGGAACGCCGAACCGTTGAAAGCGCCCATGGCCAGCAGGAACAGCCCCGACACGCCGCTGCCGATGATCCGCAGCAGCAGGTTTCCGGCAGTCCCCTCCTCCATGAAGCTGCCCACCAGCGAGGCCCCCGCCACCACGAGCACCCCGGCGAGAACCACCACGGAGCTGTGGCCAAGGCTGAACGCGAAGCCCACGCTGACCGGATCGCGGAGCTCGGCCGCGAACTTCCGGGTGGAGTTGTCGATCGCGGCGAGGTGGTCCCAGTCGTAGCTGTGCTTCACTCCGGCCAGGTATGCCGTCAGCACCAGCCCGACCCCCAGCGGCTGTCCGCCGCCGGCCGCAGTGGAGCCGAGGAGCACGACGGCGGCAGCATGCAGCGCAGCCACCGCACCGAAGGTCACCAGGAGCCGCGTCCGCAGCGGCAGGTGCGCCCGCCGGCGGTACACGGCCGCCATCTGCCCGATCGTGGCCATCAGTATTTCCTCAAATCCAGCTGCTCCTGGCCGTACCAGCGCTTCCGCAGCAAGGTGGTGGCTGCTCCCGCAACCCGCCTCAGTTCTTCCGTGCTGTTCGAGAGCGACCTCATCACCAGCCCGGCCGTTCCCAGCATGCTGGCGGTGAGCGAAATGCCGGTATGGGCACCGTAACCGGCCGTGATCCCGTGCAGTTCATCGGCAAGTTCCTGGTCCACCCGCGGGTCCACGACAATCAGTGACCCCAGATGGCTGTATCCCTCCATGAACGCCATGCCGGTGACATCGGCCAGGGAAGGGCGGAGGAGCACGTTGTCCAGGACCAGCAGCCCGGCCGCTTCCCCGGATTCGACCCGGATCTCGGTCCGCAGCCGCAGCTCCTCGTAGCGGAACGAGGCCCCGTCCGGCGACCACCCGGGCGTCACAATCTCGGCCATGATCAGGCTCGACGACGGCCGCACCGTCACGTGGGTATTCTGCCGGTAGCTGGCCTCCCGGTAGGCGATCAGCTGGTCCGGGGCGAGCTCCAAACGCGCCCCCTCCCCCAGCCGCAGCCGCATCCGCTGCTCGGCAAAGGATCCCGGGGTCCGGTAGATCTTGGTGGCCGACTGCGTAGCGAGCAGCAGCCCCGCCCCGTCCGCCACCTCCACATCAATCACGAAGAGGTCGGCCCCCAAATAGGCCCCGCCCGGGTTCACCAGCACATAACAAACCTGCCCGGACTCATCCAGGTAATGCGGCCGCAAAATCCTTAAAGCCCCGCGATGGTACTGTTGCGTGGCCACCGAACGTCCTGCCCGATCGGCGACCAAAAGCTCAAGGTGACCCATCACGGGCCGATCAGCGGACGCGGGTGAAGGGGGCCGCGGCGTGGCGGGCACCGCGGAGCGGGCACGGCCCCCTTCACCCGCGGGCGCCGGCCCAGGTGAGACAGCCGCCTGGGACTGAATGGCCGCCGTCGTGCTCATGACGCCAGGTCGAGCATCAGGACTTCGCGCCGCACCCATTCGATGACGCGTTCCAGGCCTTCGTCGGTCTTGAGGTTCGTGAAGCAGAACGGCTTCTCGCCCCTGAATTCGCGGGAGTCCCGTTCCATGACGGAGAGGTCCGCGCCGACGTGGGGCGCCAGGTCGGTCTTGTTGATGATGAAGAGATCGGACTTGATCATGCCCTGGCCGGCCTTGCGCGGGATTTTCTCCCCCTGGGCCACGTCGATGATGTAGATGGAGAAGTCCACCAGCTCGGGACTGAACGTCGCGGAGAGGTTGTCGCCGCCGGATTCGACAAAGATCACCTGCAGGTCCGGGTGCCGCTTCTTCAGCTCCTCGATGGCCGCCGTGTTCATGGAGGTGTCCTCGCGGATGGCCGTGTGTGGGCAGCCGCCGGTTTCGACGCCGATGATCCGGTCCAGCGGCAGGATCCCGTTGGCGGCGAGGATATTGGCGTCCTCGATCGTGTAGATGTCGTTGGTGATGGCCGCCATGGAGATGGCACGGCTCATGTGGCGGGTGAGGCGCTCCACGAGCTGGGTTTTGCCGGCACCCACCGGGCCGCCGATGCCGATGATGATGGGCTCAGACATATTCTTCTCCAGACATATTTCTCGTCAGCATTTCTTCTAAAGTTCTGCTAGCTCATGAACATGCGGGCGCGCTGGCGTTCGTGCCGCATCTGCGAAATTTCGAGTCCGGGGCTGACGGCCCCAAAGTCGTCGGGCGTGAGGTGGCCGACCCGCTCGGCGGCGGCAGCGACGCCGTCGGCCGCCTTCCGCAGGAGCCGCTGGCCGGCGTTCTGTCCCAGCGGAATGGCCCGGACCGCGTTCTGCGTCAGGGACGTGACCGTCGCGAACAAGTAGGCAACCAGGGCCTCGGGGAGCGGCGCATCCAGGGAACGGGCGATCACGGCGAACGCCAGCGGCTGGTGCCCGGCAGCCCGGCCGGAAGCCACCAGCTCCCTGTATTCGGCCAATGCCGGGGACGGGAAGATCTCGGACCCGATCTCCAGCAGCCGTCCGCCCATCTTGATACTCGCCTCGCGCACTTGCCGGGGCAGCAACTGAGCGCTCAACAACTCATCCAGCTCAGCAACAGCAGCGCCCTCATAGAGAAACCGGATGGCCAGGGCGTCCGAGTAAGTCAGTTGCTGCGAAATGAACGCCGCCAACCAAACCCCAAAGCTCGCCTCATCCCGCACCAGCCCCCGCTCCACATAAGTCTCAAACCCAAGCGAGTGAGCAAAAGCCCCGGTAGGAAGCGCAGAATCGGTGAGCTGCTGCAACGCCAACTGATAAGTCATGATCGCCTCCCCCAAAAGCGCGAAGCTGGGAAGGGGGCTGCGGTGTGGTGGGCACCGCGGTGGGCCCACTGCCGCGAGGGCCCCGACCCGAGCTTGCGAGAGTTGGGAGCGGCTGGGGACGGGCACAGCCCCCTTCCCAGCGGAGCGCCCAGCGCGGCGGCAGCGGAGCTAGTGGCTATGTTCAGCATGGCGGAAGGGGACGGGCATCACGCGCTCCTGGCGGTCGTAGGGCGCTCCGACGTGTTTGAGATAGTCCTCCACGGTGTGGTCGTACTGGCACACCATCACCTCGGCCCCGTACTCCGAAGCGGCGTCGAAGAACTGGGCCTGCAAATGCCGGTTGCCCAGGCTGTGCGCCACCACTCCCATCTCGTGGATGGAGCGCGGGGCGATCACCAGGACGTCGGTGGGCAGCACGGAGATCACGATCATGTTGCTCCCGGCCACGTGCAGGATGTCGCCGTCGCGCAGGTCTGAAGCAGCGGAGGGGAGCCTGATGCCCAGCTCTTTGCCGTGGTCGGTGGTGACGCGCTGGATGCGCTTGACCAGCTGGGCGCTGGGCAGCACCACCTTTTCCCGGTGGAGCCCGGCATACGGGTCCGGCCCGGGCGGAAGGTCGTGCGTGTTGCCGAGGACCTTTTCGATGATCATGTTCGTCTCCTCTGGATCCCTAGAAAAGGAAATAGCGCTGGGCCATGGGCAGCACGTCCGACGGTTCGCATGTGACGTCCTCGCCGTCGACGCTCACCTGATACGTTTCCGGGTCCACCTCAATGTCCGGGGTGGCGCCGTTGTATTTGAGGTCCGCCTTCGTGAGGTTTCGGATGCCGGACACCGGCCGGATCACCTTTTCCAGGCCGAGCTCGTCCGGGACCCCGGCGTCGATGGCGGCCTGGGAGAGGAAGGTGATGGAGGACTGCTGCAGGGCCTTGCCGTAGGCAGCGAACATCGGCCGCATGGTGCGCGGCTGGGGTGTGGGAATGGAGGCGTTGGCGTCGCCCATGAGGGCGTAGGCAATCTGGCCGCCCTTGAGCACCAGCTCAGGCTTCACCCCGAAGAACGCCGGGTCCCAGAGCACCAGGTCGGCGAACTTTCCGACCTCCACCGAGCCGATCGAGTCCGCCATGCCCTGCGCGATGGCCGGGTTGATGGTGTATTTCGCCACGTACCGCTTGAGCCGGAAGTTATCGCTCTCCGCCCCCTGCCCGGCAGCGGCGCCGTGCACGCCCCGGTCGGGGTCTTTGAGCACACCGCGCTGTTTCTTCATTTTGTCCGCCACCTGCCAGGTGCGGATGATCACTTCGCCCACGCGGCCCATGGCCTGGGAGTCCGAGGACGTGATCGCGAAGATGCCAAGGTCCTGGAGGACGTCCTCGGCCGCGATGGTCTCGGCGCGGATCCGGGAGTCGGCGAACGCCACGTCCTCCGGGATGTCCGGGTTCAGGTGGTGGCAGACCATGAGCATGTCCAGGTGCTCTTCGATCGTGTTGCGCGTGTACGGCAGCGTGGGGTTGGTGGACGCCGGCAGGACGTTGGGCAGCCCGGCGATCTTGATGATGTCCGGCGCGTGCCCTCCGCCGGCGCCCTCGGTGTGGAAGGTGTGGATCACGCGGCCGTCGATCGCGCGGATGGTGTCCTCCACGAAGCCGCACTCGTTCAGGGTGTCGGTGTGGATGGCCACCTGGACGTCGTATTCGTCCGCGACCTTCAGGGAGGTGTCGATCGAGGACGCGGTGGATCCCCAGTCTTCGTGGACTTTCAGTCCGATCGCGCCGGCGCGGATCTGTTCGGCGAGCGGTTCGACGGCGGAGGCATGGCCCTTGCCAAAAAGGCCGATGTTAATAGGGAGTCCTTCGGCGGCCTGCAGCATCCGCTGGATGTGCCATTTGCCGGGGGTAACGGTGGTGGCCTTGGTGCCTTCGGCGGGGCCGGTGCCGCCGCCCACCATGGTGGTCACGCCGCTGCACAGGGCGGCGGTGACCTGGTCCGGCGAGATGAAGTGGATGTGGGAGTCCACCCCGCCGGCCGTCAGGATTTTCCGCTCACCGGCAATGATTTCGGTGCTCGCGCCGATCACGATGTCCACGCCGTCGGTGATCTGCGGGTTGCCGGCCTTGCCGATCCGGAAGATGTGGCCGTCCCGGAGCGCGACGTCGGCCTTGTAGATGCCGGTGTAGTCAAGGACGACGACGTTGGTGATCACGGTGTCCGGAACTCCGCCGCCGGAACCAGTACTGCCGTTCCCGTCCCGGGTCAGCTGGCCGTTCTGGCCCATGCCGTCGCGGATCACTTTGCCGCCGCCGAACACCACTTCCTCGCCGTAGACGGTGAGGTCCTTCTCGATCTCGAGGAACAGATCGGTGTCGGCCAGGCGGATGGCGTCGCCCGTCGTCGGCCCGTAGAGGTCTGCGTATTGTCTGCGGGATAGCTCGAAACTCACTGCGCGTCACCTTTCCCTTCGGAAACACGGGGGTCGGAAACGTGTAGGTCGGAAACACGGCGTCCGGTCTCGCGGAGTCCGGTCTCGTGGAGTGGTCCGTTGACGGCGTTGCTGAGCCCGTACACTTCCCGGCTGCCCGCGAGTTCTATCAGCCGGACGGTCCTGCTGTCCCCCGGTTCGAACCGTGCGGCCGTGCCGGCCGGGATGTCCAGGCGTCGGCCATAGGCGGTCTGCCGGTCAAAGTGCAGTGCCGGGTTCGCCTCGGCGAAGTGATAGTGCGAGCCAACCTGGACTGGGCGGTCACCCGTGTTGGTCACGGCGACCTCCACTGCCTCACGCCCGGCGTTGATCAGCAGCGGAGTGGCGCTGAGGACGTATTCTCCCGGAATCATCGAAGCTCCCTAGCGGATGGGGTCGTGGACGGTAACGAGCTTGGTGCCGTCCGGGAAGGTGGCCTCGACCTGGACGTCGTGGATCATTTCCGGCACGCCCTCCATGACGTCGTCGCGGCCAAGGAGGGTGGTTCCGTAGCTCATGAGGTCCGCCACGGTCCGGCCATCCCGGGCGCCCTCGATCAGTTCGTAGCTGATGACGGCGACGGCCTCGGGGAAGTTCAGCTCCAGGCCGCGGGCCTGGCGACGGCGGGCGAGGTCCGCCGCGACCACGATCATGAGCTTTTCCTGCTCGCGGGGCAAGAGGTGCATGACGGAATCCCTTCAAGAACCGCACCGGCGGGCGGACCGCAGATGCCGCGGTGTGACCAGCGTAGGCCGCGGAGATTTCCTGCAGGTTTCCGGCGTCACATTTGTCGGCTTCTCGTGGCTGGTGGCGCTCAACTGAGCCGCCGGCATCAGGACGCAGAAGGGCCACCGGAGCGTACCGCCCCGGTGGCCCGTTGACCTGCGCGCCTACCAGGTCGGTTGGTCGAACCGCTGACCTTCCGGCTTGGAACCCGTCGCCATGAAGATGACGAGCAGGATAGGGCCGACGAGCGGGATCAGGATCAGGAGGTACATCCAGCCGCTCATGTTCGTGTCGTGGAGGCGCCGGACGCACAACGCCAGGGACGGGACGAAGATGGCCAGGGTCAGGACGATGTACAGGATGAGAACGACCCAATACCCGGGACCCGGGACGGTGGTGCCGTTGGGTCCCAGCTTCGCGCCGGCCGAGCCGGCTACGGCCATCACGATGTTCATGACGATGCCCGCCAGCGCGGACACGAGCGTCCACCACCAGTATTCGCTCCGGCTCGCCCGGCCTGAGAACGTTGCGTATTTCTTGAAGAACCTGGACACGGCCTCCGGCAGGGAGGCGCCATAGAGGGGTGCCCAGAGCGGCACCGGCCCGGACACCGCGCCCAGGTACGCCGGCGCGCCGTACGGGTTGGACGCCCACCCCGGGTTCTGCCGGGGCTGCTCGCTCGGCCACTGCTGCCGGCCGGTGTCCTGCGGGAACTTATGCGGATCTGACATGTCGCTCTCTTTCAATGGACGGCTATAGCGGCGTCGGTTGCGGCTGGATCGATGAACTACGGGTCGTTACTGAACTGCGGGTCTCGACTGCACTGCGGGTCTCTACTGCTGCTTTCCTGACTCTGCGGTGCCGGGGCAGGCCTGGGCGCGCTTGACCTGCCAGAAAGCGGTTTTGTGCGATGGTTTCCCCCATTTTCCGGGGCACCACAGGAGGCCCCGGGTGCCATGGTAGCGGCGATACGTCGCCTGCGGCAGGGGTGAGGAAGGATTGTTTTCGCAGGTCAGGGCAGGAAAATAGGCGGCCAGGTTGCAGCCGGGTCTGCTTCGAGTGGAAGAAAGCCGAAGACCGCTATCCCGTGATCCGCCACCGGGACTGGAATTCGGGGTGGTCCGCGTACGGCAGGGCCAGGGTGTGCAGGGACTGCGTGGTCCAGTCAATGACGTCCGGCACCCAGCCGGCGTCGGCGGGCTCCTGGCTGACCAGGGCTGCCAGCACGGACTGGCGGGCGGATTCGATGATGCCGATGAGCTGGCGCTTGGCCTCACACTCGCGGAGCAGGCGGCGTTCATACCACTCACCGGAGACGGCAAGCGTGGGGTCGCCGAGCAGTTTCAGTGCGGCAGCTTCGTCTTCTTTAATGCGTGCGGTCAAGAACTCGACGATGTCCACGAACCGAGCCTATGCGCGCCTGTGCTCACACGGCTATGCCTAGGGTTTCCCCTCTTTCCGGGATCCCGGCACCAACCGTGCTTGTTAGGGTGGATGAATGAAACGACGTCTCGCCACTCTTGCCGCTGCCACCGCGTTGATCGCCCTGAGCGGCTGTGGCCAGGTGCAGGGCGCCGCCGAAAAGGCCGTCAACGACGGGGCATCCCAGGTTGCTGCGGCGGCTGGCAGTGAAGTGAAAAAACAGGCCTGCGCCCTCGTGAAGGACGGCCTCGTCAGCGTCAAGGACAAGGAACTGCTGGGCGGCCTGGTTGCCGGCGCGGAAACCGCCGGCACACCCGCTGAGATCACCACGCCACTGCGCCAGATTGCCGATTCCGGAGACCAGGTTCCGGCCGAATCCGTCAAGGCCCTTCAGGACGCCTGCGCCAAGTAGCGGCCACGGCAACGGGGGGACCTCCGCGTATCCCCTAGCGTTTGCCCTTTTTCCGTGATCCTTTGCCACGGCCCTTGTCCGGGTTCGGCGCGTAACGCTGCGCCACCTTGGGCTTCTTGGTGGCAGATCCCGTGCCGCGCCGGTCCGGCTTGGGCTCCCGCTTGGGTTTCTCCTGCTGCGCCGAGGGCTGGCGGGAGCTCGCCGCGGTGCGCCCGCGGACAATCCCGATGAATTCCTCGATCACCTCGTCCGTGGCGTCGCTGGGCCAGGCCAGGGCGATCTCCGTGCCGGGCGCACCCGTGAGCTTCCGGGCCACAGTGTCCTTGACGTTGAAGTGCCGGGCCACGGACATCGGCAGGATCACCAGTCCGGCACCGGACGCCACCACCTGCAGGGCCATCGCAGGGCCGCCGAGCTCCTGCACATCAAGGAAGGTCTCCTTGGACAGATCCGCCAGGTCCACTTCCTCGAACACGGTGACCTCGTGCCCCTTGGGTACCACCACCACAGGCTGTTCCTCGTAGAGCGGGATGACACTCAGGCCCTCGCGGTCCACGGGGAGCCGGACGAAACTCAGGTCCGCCGAGCCGTCGCGGAGCACGGCGAGCTGCGCGCCGTCGTCGGACATGAAAGAGTGCAGCGGCACGTCCGGCATCCGTTCCTCCCAGCGCCGGATCCATTTTCCGGGGGTCACACCGGCAACGTACGCAAAGCGCAGCTCGCGGACCTCGGGCTCGGACGGTGTGGCGTTTTCGGGGGTTTCTTCTGCGGCGGACACACGTTCACAGTACCGCCACCGCCGTCGTACGGCTCTGTTGCACGGAGTCCGCATGGTGCCGGTGTGGTGCCTTGCGGCTTTGTGGCCGGATACCCTTGAACCATGACCTCTGCAAACTCCCAGTCCATGAAGCCGGCCACCGTTGCCAAGAAGCTTGGCATCTACCTGCCGGCGACACCCCAGGAGTTCCAGGATTCGGCCATCACCCGCGCTGACTTCGCCGAGCTCCAGGCCAACCCGCCGGAGTGGCTCGTGGAACTGCGCCGCAACGGCCCCCACCCGCGGCCCGTGGTGGCGCAGAAGCTCAACGTCTCCATCAGCGGCCTGGCCCGCGGCGGCGTTGAGGAAGCGCTGACGACGGCGGAAATCACCGCGCTGCTCCAGGCTCCCCCGGCCTGGCTGGTTACCGAGCGCTCCACCCACGCCGCCGTCCGCGCCGAGGCCCAGCGGGTCAAGGACGAGGCCGCCAAGAAGGACGCCAAGAAAGCCCGCGCCAAGGCCGAATAGCGGCACCCGGCTCCTTCCGGCACCTATTTTCATCCCGCGGACGCAGGGCTATGCTCGCGGAATGAGTCGGGTCCGCCGGCCCGACCGCCTCTGTATCCCAATCCACCAGCCTCCGGCGGAGCACCGGGAAGGAACAGGCCATGGCCTACAAGATCGGGTATTTTGTCGGGAGCCTCTCCAGCACTTCCATCAACCGCACGCTGTCCAAGGCCCTGATCCGGCTGGCACCCGCGGAGCTGGAGTTCACGGAGATCCCCATCAAGGACCTGCAGTTGTACAGCCCGGATTTCGATGCAGCCTTTCCGCCCGAAGGTCAGGCCCTCAAGGACGCCGTTGCCGCCTCCGACGGCATCCTGTTCGTCTCCCCTGAATACAACCGGTCCATCCCGGGGGCGCTCAAGAACGCCATCGACTGGGGATCCCGGCCCTGGGGCACCAATTCCTTCGCGCGCAAGCCCACCGGGATCATCGGCGCTTCCCCCGGCGGCATCGGCACCGCCGTGATGCAGTCCTCGTTCCGGAGCGTGCTGAGCTTCCTTGATGCGCCGCAGCTCAATGCGCCGGAGGCCTACATCCGCTTCACCCCGGAGGTCTACGGCGAGGACGGCGAGGTCAAGGACGAGGCAACAGCCAAGTTGCTGGGCCACTACATGGAGGAATATGCCTCCTTCGTCGCGCGCGTCCTGGCCGCCAACGCACCTGGCCACATCGGCGACGAGCACCCGGACAAGGACAAAGTAAACCGCTAGGCCCTGGGTCCGGTGTGGCGCCGGGTGCGGCCAGGCCCGCGTCTAGTCCTGGTGCAGCTGCACGAAGTTCCCGCAGCCGTCATCCATCACCACGGACGTCCCGCCGGGCCCCTCGGACGGCTCGCCCTGGAACATCACGCCCTTGGCAGCCAACCGGTCATATTCGGCCCGCACATCCGGCACGCCAAACACGACCGCCGGGATTCCGGCGTCGTGCAGTCCGTTCATGTACGTCGCCCCGATCGGGTTGTCACTGGGCTCCAGCAGCAGCCCGGCGCCACCGGCGCCGCCTGGATCCTTGACGATGAAGAGGTTGTGCTCCGGCATCGCCATCAGGGTCTCGAAACCCAGAATGCCGGTATAGAACTCATAGGCCGAGGCGGGATCCTTGACGTGAATACTGCACATTTTCAGTCGCATGGCCCCTAGGCTACGCCGGGACGCTCCGTGACGGAACGTCCCGCGCGGGGCATTGACGGCCCCGCCGCAAGGGATTCCAATGGAACTAGCGGAACAGCGCCCGCCCGGGATGGTTCCGCCGGAGGTGTGCAATGACGTCGCTTTCAGACTCCGGAGCCCTTGCGGTCTGGCAGTTCCTCGCCCTCGCCGTCCTCGTCGTCGGGGCGGCGTTCATCTCGGTCTACTTCGCCCGCAAACACCTGGCGGCTCAAGACGGACCGTCAGAGGGCGCGGACGGCGCGTTTTGGGACGTGTTCGCCGGACTCGCCGTCGTTGTGCCCGCCATCGTCCTTGCATCCTTCACGTGGCCCTGGGCCGGCCTGGCGCTCGGAATGCTGGCCGGCGGCGCAGCCCTGGCGGCTCTGGCCGCTGCACCCCGGCTGCTCCGCCGGCAAAAAACCCGCCGGGCCAGCCGCGAGACCCAACTCCTGAACGCGGCGGCGGCCGCACGGCACCGGAACGCCCTCGCCCGGTGGCAGCGCTACGAACTGGATCCGCGGTTTTCGATTGACTACCCCGCCATGATCGATACCCGGCGCCCGGAAACTGCCGCGCTGATCCGGGCAATCAAGGCCGCCGAGCGTCTGGGCAGCTCAACGGACCGCCCGTGTTCGGATGCCGCCTACGCCCCGGCCGTGGACCGGCTGGAACATGCCCTGGCTGAGGCTGAACGTGCGGCCGGCGTCAACCCCGCAGCGCTGCCTGGCCCGGACCGCGCGCACAACTGATTCCTTCAATTGTTGATCCGGCAGTTACCGGCCACCTCGGAAAGGTTCCATCATGACTGACATCACGATCATTGGCAGCGGCAACATGGCACGGGCAATCGGCACCCGTGCTGTCGCCGCCGGCCGCTCCGTCCAGGTGCTGAACCGGACACCGGATAATGCCGCCAAGCTCGCTGCTGACCTTGGCGCCAACACCACCTCCGGCGGCCTGAGTGAAGTTCCCGAGGGCGACATCGTGGTCCTGGCGCTCTACTTCGGACCGGCCAAGGAGGTTGCCACACATTTCGGCGATACTCTCAGCGGCAAGACGGTGGTGGAGATCAGCAACCCGATCGACACGGAAACCTTTGACTCGCTGGTGGTCGCCCCGGGAACGTCGGCGGCCGAAGAAATTGCTGCGCTGCTGCCGGGCGCACGGGTGGTGAAAGCCTTCAACACCACCTTTGCCGGCCCGCTCGGCGCAGGGGCTGCCGGTGGCCTGCCAGTGGATGTCTTCATCGCCTCTGACTCCGAGGAGGCCCGCAACGACGTCGCCGCCTTCGCCGAAGCCGCCGGGCTGCGTCCGATCCAGGTGGGCGGGCTGCGCCACGCCCGTGAACTCGAGGGCTTCGAGCAGCTGGTCATGGCGCTGCAGGTCAACCCCGCGTATCCAACCTTCAATTGGGGCACCAGCCTGAAAATCATCGACTAGAGCCCGCCTCAAAAACCGGCCGGACCCGTGCACCTCACTGGTGAGGGACGGTGACCGACTCGTGTCCTGAGCTATCCGGGTTGCCGAACCAGGCCGGGGCGGTGCCGGCGAGACCCAAGACGCCAACGGCGATCGCCGCCACAACCGTGAGCGATCGGATGTGGGCTGATACCAGTGGGCGCCTGGGGAGCTGGTCTTTGTCACGGAGCAGGGCGCCGGCAGCCAGCAGTGCGCCCAGTTCCAGGACCCCGGCAGCAATGTCGGCCAGACCGGCCGGTTCGAGGGTGCCGGCCGCCGGTCCGAACGGCAGTCCGACGGTCCGGGAGCACAGCCACAGCACCAGCGGAACAATCGAGGCTCCCGCGACCGCCGGGAACAGGGCGCGGTGCCGCCGGCCCAGCGACAGGAGGCCAAGGGCAAGCTGGGCCGCAGCGAGAATTGCGAAAAACATACCGGCGGCAGCCCACTCACTGAGATGCTCCGGTATGACGGCGGCGTGGATGGCTGCGCTGCCGAACAGCGTTGCGGCCAGAAAAATCCGCCGGTGGTCCTTTCCCAACCGGGCAGTTCGCCGTCGGATGCTGCTGACGTCCAACCGGCCGCCCCGGATCGCCACCACCCAGCCCACGAGGACAAGGTTGGTGACCAGGAGCATCCCGCTGCCATAGACCACGGCTCGCATCTGGAGTCCGAGCGACGCCTGCTCCTGCAGCGCCACGCACCCGTCCTGCGGGCAAGTATGGCTCATCGAGCCGATCAGCTGCAGCTGATCGGACTGCAGCCGGTAATCGTAGGCGGAGCTGACGGTGATGAGCGCAATGCCGACGCCGGTTCCGGCGGCGGCTACCAGCAGTGCCGTCAGGACAGTGCTCCACTTGCGCGGTTCCGGCCCGAACAGATGGAGCGCCAGCGCGAGAGCGCCAAGAACCGCGACGACGAAAACCGGCAGAACCAGGGTGGACTCACGCAGCCAACTCACGAATGGCTCCTGCGTGCGTTCAATGGCACCCACGGCACCGCGCAGCGACATCATCCAGAAGCCGTCAGCGTAGGCCATCACAACAGCGAGGGATGCGACCGTCAACCATGGAACGGCTGCCGGGCCGGGATTCAGGCCGTTGCGTTCAATGTGGGCGTCGGCGAACTTTGCCTTCTCGATCACTTCCCTCTGCTTCATGGCCGGATCTCCCAGCCGAACATCATGGAGTGGTCCTCATGCGCAAGGTTGTGGCAGTGCGCCACGTATGGCCCGACGAAGTCCCGGAATCCCCGGTAAAGGATCACCGACTCGTTCGGGTCAAGCGCCGCCAGATCCTCTTTCGAGACGTCGTCGGGGTGCCCGGCATCTGCCTTAACAGTGACGTCCTTGCCGTTGCGCATGACGGTGCGGTGTTCCTCCATATGCAGGTGGAAGGGGTGCACCCATCCGCCGCCGCCGTTGCGGATCTCCCAGAGGTTGAAGCTGTTCTTCTTCGGCGCGGCCAGCGGCGTCGCGCCAGCATTGTTTCTCAGGCTCGTCGCCACCGTCGTCGGGTCGAAGGGTTTGCCGTTGATGAGCCACTCGATCTCGCCGCCCAGGGCACCCCGCTTCACCTCGAAGATCAGGCGGTTGTCCAACAGGTTCCGCCAGTTGCCCGGCAGCGGCGGAAGCGGGCGCAGAGGCGTCAGGGCCGCCGGCATCCGGCTGTCGTCCTGAGCGGTGTCGCCGATCACGAACTTCAGCAACGGCACCCTATAGGCCGGATCGGGGAAGAAGCGGGACGAGTTGGACCACATCCGCCCGTTGGGCATCTTCAAGACGTTGGTGAGGTAGACGACGTCGCCCTTGGTGGTCGGCGTGCCGTCCTGGTACCGCGTGAAATCGATGATGACCTCGCGCCGCTTGGCTGGCCACAGCTCGAACGAGTCCCGCTTGATGGGGAACGGCAGGAGCCCACCGTCTGAGGCGATCTGGGTGAACTGCATGCACTGCTGCGCGTCAGGGATGCGGTACTGGCCCTCCAGTTCGTCATCGACAAAGCCGAGCGACGCCGAGGACTTGGGGCCCTGCGTCGAGCTCATCAGCTTGAATTCGTAGATCCTCGAGACCGAGGCGTCCAGGAACCGGAAGCGGTACTTGCGCCGCTTGACCTCCAGCACCGGGAAGGCCGTCCCGTTGACCGCGCAGATATCGCCCACGAAGCCGTGGTTGGGGAAATGCTTGTAGAACGTCTTGCCCCACCACTCGGGATGCTTGGCCGGGTTCTTGGCGGCCGGGAACTCGCCCTGCACGTCGTGGATGTCCTTGTGTACCGTGTCGCCGTCATCAAGGCGCAGATCGGAGAAGGCCAGCGGGATGTCGTACTTGACATCGAAGGAGCCATCCGAGTTGTCCTTGCGGACGCCCGGCAGCCGGAGGCCCCGCCGCTCGTCTCCCATGTCCAGGCCGTTCTTCGGGTCGTAGATGGGGTAGAGGCCCATCAGGCCCTTGTAGACGTTCGAGCCGGTGTGGTCCATCGTGTGGTCGTGGAACCAGAAGAAACTCTGCTTCTCCCGGTCGTCTCCGCCGGCCGGCCAGTTCAGGTACAGGTTGTCGACGAACATCTGCGGCCTGAAGCCCGGATGTTTGGGCCCGGCCACCATCGAGTAGTGCGGGTTGCCGTCGCTCTCGGGCGCGGTGTGACCGTTGTGCAGGTGGGTCAGGAAGGACCAGTCCGGGGAGCCAAAATCCTGACGGTCGAGGTGGAGCGGGTTCTCGTCCAGATGGTTTTCAAAGCGGATGAGCGCCGGCTTGCCGTACTCGGCGTTGATCATCGGTCCGGGGAGCATGCCGTTGAAACCRTAGATTGTGCTCGGCGGCAATGTCCGTTTCGTCCCGGCCGCGTAGGTCTTGCCGGATGAGTCGTACGAGACTGTCGGCTGTCCTTCCGAGTCGATCGGCAGCACTTGGGACTTGGTGAAGGAGTGGGTCCGAAGCAGTAGATCGATCTTGTAGACGATGGGATCCGGGTAGCCGATCTGGCTTGGCCAGATCTGGTGCCGTTCGTTGAGCAGCGAGTTCTGCTGCCCGGGTCCTGGCCCCGGCGGCTTCGGCCAGGCGCTGTACACCGACCTCGGCACCGGGGTGAGCGCCCTCGGGATGGGCAGCTGGTCGCGGAACGGTTCGAGGATCAGCGGGCTCGTCGGGAACTTTTCGATGTAGAACAACGCGTCACTGAGCGCTGCCGACGTCGCGGCGAACGCGCCGTCGGCCGTGAGCAGGCCCCGCTGCGCCAGAAACGGCACGCCCAAGCCCTTCGCGGCAACCAGGGCGGCACCGGCGCCCCCGGCCGCCCCCAACCTCAATAGGGTTCGGCGGGACACCCTGCCTGCCTCTTCATCCTTATCCATCACGAGTCCCCGTCCCCTTCGTATGGGGTCGTATGGCCGCCCTGAGGCCTGCGGACGCCATCCCGTGCGCATCGTTGCGTGAAATGAAGAGTGATCACGAGGAAACTCCCTACCCTGCGGGCTCAGCTTCGCTTGGCCCTCCGCCGCTGACCCCCTCACTATGCGTCGAAGACCTTTGGAATCACTTGATCGGCCGGAACCTGCCTCCAACGCAGGAAGGTCCCCCTCCGGCCAGCCGTTTGGTAAGTACGCTCACTTTCCATACGGCTGCCGGACGGGGACCTCCCGGACCCGGCCGCGGATCAGATTCCGCGGGAGAGGACCTTGCCCTTGAAGAACTCGGGGCGGACCCTGGCCATGACCAGCATGAGCACCACGCCCAGCAGGATGACGCCCATGCCCAGGATGAAGACCAGGCCCACGCCACCGATTGACGAACCGGAACCGTACGCGGGATCCAAGGAGTCATAGGCGGTCTTGACGAACATGACCAGCAGGATGACTCCGCCCAGGAGAGGTGCAAGGAACTTGAAGAAGAACGCCTTCGCCCCGCTGAACGCCTCGGCGCGGAAGAACCAGACGCAGGCCAACGCGGTGATGCCGTAGTAGAAGCAGATCATCATGCCCAGGGCCGTGATGGTGTCCCACAGCGCGTTTTCCGACGTGGTGCGGGTAATGACATAGAACGCTGCGGCTGCCGCAGCCGAGGCGATCGTGGCATAGCTCGGCGACTTGTAGGTGGGGCTGATCCGGCCGAACTTTTTCGGCAGGGCCTTGTAGTGGCCCATGGACAGCAGGGTGCGCGCCGGCGAGACGAACGTGGACTGCAGCGACGCGGCGGAGCTGCTCAGGATGGCCAGCGACATCAGGATGGCGAAGGGGCCCATCACCGGCCCCGCGAGGACCGCGAAGATGCTGCCCTGGTTCTCCGGGTTGCCGGCACCCAGGCCGGTATCGCCGACTCCGGCGAAGGACAGTGTGGCCAGGGCAACGGTCATGTAGATGATCACGATGACCAGCACGGTGACTGTGGCGGCACGGCCCGGGGTCTTCTCCGGATCCTTGGTCTCCTCGTTCATGGTCAGCGTGACGTCCCAGCCCCAGTAGATGAAGATGGACAGCGAAACGCCGGCGGCAAAAGCAGAGAAGGATCCCACCGCGAAGGGGTTGAACCAGTCCGGGGCGATGGCAGTCGCGTCAAAGGCCGTTCCGTTGGCCACGTGGCTGAACGCCGCCACGGAGAACCAGCCAAGGACCAGCAGCTGGAATCCCACCAGCACGTACTGGACGCTCTTGGTGGTTTCCATGCCGCGGTAGGAGATCCAGCACGCGAGGGCAATGAAGACCAGCGTGGTGGCTATATTCACCGGCAGGTTCGTGGTGAGGTCAGCGAGGTCCGGGTTACCCGTCAGCTGCGCCAGCATGAGGTAGAAGAAATCCACCGCGACGGCCGCCAGGTTTGAGAGCACGATAATGGTCGCAGCAATCAGGCCCCACCCGCCCATCCAGCCGATCCAAGGGCCAAAGGCCCGGGTGGACCAGGTGAAGGAGGTTCCGGCGTCGGGCATGGCGTTGTTCAGTTCGCGGTAGCCGAGCGCCACCAGCAGCATGGGGACAAAGCCCACCAGGAAGATCGCGGGCAGGTGCACGCCGACCTCGGCCACTGTGGGGCCCAGTGCCGCCGTGAGCGTGTACGCCGGGGCGATACAGGAAATGCCGATGACGACGGCGCCAATCAGGCCCACCGATCCGGCCTTCAGGCCCTTCTCGCTGAGCCCGTGCTGGTCGTGCTTCTGGTCGTGCTGCTGTCCGGGCTGCGATGCCTTGGACATCGCGGGTTCGGTACTCATTTTTCTGCCTCTCGGGGGACGTCATTCGACGCTGAATGGTTGAGCCGCTTGAGTTCATAGTCGCTGGGCACCACGATCATCGGCACGGGCAGGGCGCGAAGGATGCGGTTGGCCGTGCTGCCGAGGAAGATGGACCGGCCCTTGGCAAGCCGGCTGGAACCAATCAACAGGACCTCGCCGTCTTCCCAGCTCAGACGGTCTACAGCTTCCTCGATGCTGCGACCGTGCGCGACGACGACTTCCGTCTTCGCCTCCTCCCGGACCTCCTGTTCGTCGCCGGGCAGGGCGGCGGCCAGGCGTTTCGCCGCGTACTCGCGGGCCGCCTCGGCGTTACCGGCCGCATCGGCCTCATCGCCGCCGTCGAGCGCCAGAAGCGACACCACGCGCAGCGGCACGTCCCGGTTCGACGCCATGCCCAGGGCGAAATCAAGCAGCTTTTCGGCGCCCGCCCGGGTTCCGAGTCCGCAGCTGATCCGGGTCAGGGCCTCCTGGCGGTGGTAGCCGTGCGGTGCCAGGGCCACAGGAACGGTCGAGGCGTGGAGCAACGCGCTGGCCACCGACCCGATGGTGAAGCGTTTGAAGATCCCGTTGCTGGTTGCGCCGATGATGAGCATGTCCGCGCCCAGTTCCTCGGCCGCCTCGATCAGTGCGTGCGCGTCGGAATCATGGCCGCGGACGTGCGCCTGCGCCGGGACACCGGGCGGAACCAGCGCCAGCGCCTGGTCGAGCCATTCCTGGGCCTGCTCATTGAGCAGATTTTCGAAGCCAGCCGTAGGTGCGAGGGCGTGCCCGGAGTGCTGCACTTCGGGCACCACCAGCACAAGGTCCAGGCTCGCTCCACGTCCGAGCGCCAGGGAGACGGCCAGATTGACCGCATCGTGGCCCCTGGCATTGGCTGAGTACCCCACTACGTAACGCATCTGGCCGCTCTCCTAACTGAATTGACGTGAATTGTTGGGATTTCTACGCCGGCGACGCGACGGACGCACGGTCCGCGGCGGCGACGATCCGTGCTGCCGTGGCCTGTCCCATCCGGACAGCGCCGTCGACATGCTGGTAGCCCTCGGCCGCGAGATCGGAGCAAGACCAGTAGATGGGCCCGACCGGCTTCAGCTGGTCCTTCCCGTACCGGTGCAGCCCGCCGAGGTCGTAGCTGGCGGCGTAGGCTCCGCGGGTCCATTCCTCGGAGCCCCAGTCGGACTCGTAGTAGACCTCGGGATCCAGGGTTTTTTCGCCGAGGAAGGACGCAATCGATTCGAGGATGGCCCGGCGGCGGTCCTCTGCGCTGAGCTCGAACATAGCGTCGGCCTTTTCATCCGAGACGAAGCCCACCAGCGTGCCGCGGGGGTCCTCGTAGTTCGTGTTGTCGTAAACCTCCTGAACAATGGCGCCGGCGCCGAAGCCGGTACCTGAAAGTCCATCCTCCCGCCAGAAAGGCGTGCTGTATACGGCGTGGACCTTGATGACCAGGCCAAGGGACTGGTGCTGGTGCATCTGGTGCTGGCGGCGGGGCAGCGGCGGATTGAACGACACCCGGGAGTAGAGGTTCGGCGGCACGGCCATGATGACGAAGCGGGCGTTCACGGTGGCCCTTTCGGAGACTGCCGTGACGCGGTATCCCCCGCTCGCGTCCTCGGCCCAGTTGATGGTGCGGACCGGGCTGTCCAGGACGACGTCCTCACCCAGTTCCGCGGCCTGCAGCAGCGAAACCTGCTGCATCCCGCCGACAACCCGCTTGTCGAGGATGAAGTCCTCATCCGTGAGATTGCTGAAGGATCCGGCGGAGGCAGCCATCAGGACGGCCTGCAAGGCGGAGAATGCGTGGGCGGGCTTGGTCAGCATGCCGCCGGCGATGAAGAGGCCGATGTTGTTGCAGGCTTGCTCGTCCGTTGAGTTCTGCCGCAGCCAGTGGTGGAAGGAAACGGTGTCCAGCTCGCGGGCCTTGGGGTGCGCCCACGGCTCCTCGGGGCCGATCTCCGCGGCCAGGGAATCGAGCAGGGCCGTGAGCTTGTCCATTTCGGCCGCGGTGGTTTCGCTGACGGGGAAGGTGTCGCCGGTGTACAAGGTGCGCTTGCCGTCTGCGCCGATGAAGACGGATTCGCCGTCGCGGTAGCGGGAATAAGTCTGCAGCCCGAGGTCTTTGAGGAGTCCCAGGAGCGCCGTCTGGTCCGGGGAGACCCACTGTCCGCCGATTTCGAGCATGGCCCCGTCAATCGTGTCGGTCCAGGTCCGGCCGCCCACGCGGTCCCGTGCCTCGAGGACCGCCACGCTCAGCCCCGCCTTCTTCAGCTCGCGGGCTGCGGTCAGTCCCGAAGGCCCGGCCCCTACGATTACGACGTCGCGTTCAAGTTCCAGCATGATGTCCTCCCTGTGGCCGCTAGAGTGATGCGGACCACTAAATGAATGTCGTTCATTTAGAATGATAGACCTTCCGTCCGCTTCCGGGAAGACCCATGCCCAGGGAATTTGGCCAGTAAAGTAGGGGCAGAATGGGATGACCCAGAAACCGCCCGCAGAGTTAGTAGGAAGTCCGGAATGACGGCATCAACCAGCGTCCCCGCCGGCCCGCACAGCCCGGCAGACCAGCACAGCCCCGCCGCCGGGCCGCGCCGCCGCGTGGGCAGGCCCGCCGCAGCCGTGCTGGACCAGGACGGCATCACCGCGGCCGCGCTGCAGCTGATCGGCAAGAGCGGCTACGACGGCTTCACCATGGCTGCGCTGGCGCGGACCCTGAACGTGGCGCCGTCGGCGCTGTACAACCACGTCTCCTCCAAGCGGGACGTCCTGGTCCTCGTCCAGGACCACTTGACCTCGTTCGTGGACGTCACCGCCTTCGAAAACGGGCCCTGGGAGCAGGCCGTGAGGGACTGGGCCTGGAGCTACCGCGATGTGTTCTCCAAGCACACGCCGCTGATCCCCGTCATCGCCGTCCTCCCCGTAGCGGATGCGCCGAAGACCCTGGCCATGTACGAGACCGTCAGCGCCGGCTTCAGCCGTGCGGGTTTTCCCCAGGAGCGCATCGTCCCGGCCATCGTGGCGTTCGAATCCTTCATCTTTGGTTCCGCCTACGACGTCACGGCGCCGCCGGACATCTTCGATTCCGGCAGCATGGCGGCGTCGACCCCCAATTTCACCTCCGCCGTCAACCGCCTGGCCGAGGACAGCCATGAAAGACCGGCCGACGTCGCCTTCAGCCTGGGACTGGAGGCACTCCTCGCCGGGCTGGGTGCGCTGCGGACGGCGTAAGAGGCCGTCCGTTGCAGGCGGCAACGGGTTAAACCTGGGTGGCAGCAATGGGTTAAACAAAAGAACCCCGGTCCAAGACCGGGGTTCTTTTGATTTGCGTGCGCGAGGGGGGATTTGAACCCCCACGCCCTTTCGGACACTGGCACCTGAAGCCAGCGCGTCTGCCGTTCCGCCACTCGCGCGCAACTTCTTCCACTCGGATAGGGCCGGTTTCCCGGACCGCCAACCTCGTAAAAGCAGCGAGATCAAGCATAACGGACAATTGCCGGAAAACACCAATCGGGCCGGAGCGGCCCCGGATCACGGTCGCTTCCCAGCCAGGCGGGCCCGGTTGCCGAACGTTACGTCGGGCAGCTCCGACAGGGCCGGGCGGGGGATGTCCGCGCACGTCAGGGCGCGATCTGCCCCCATTTGGGCGCCCGCCCGGCGGTGCGCGTTGAGGCCATTCCCAGACACGCCCAGTAGTATCTGATGTAAGAGTGTCTGCTGATCGCGGGCTCGCAAAAGCTGGAAACCGAGTTCCGGAAACGAACGCTGCCCCGCAGCCATCAGGAAAGGAGAGGGACCATGGGATTGCTGGACAAAGTCGAGCGCGGCATCGAAAAGGCCGTCCGCGGAGTCTTCTCCACCGGTTCTCGCGCCCAGGTTGAGCCTGTCGAGATCGCAAGCCGGCTCCGCAGCGAGGTGGACAACAAAGCCATCACCATCGCCGCGGGACGCACCCTTGCCCCGAATGTTTTTGACGTGCTCCTCAGCAGTGACGACTTCCAGCGCGCCCAGGAATGGGGCACACCGCTGGCGGAAGAACTGTGCGACGTCGTCATCAACCACGTCCGCAGCCAGGGTTACACCCTCCAGGGGCCGGTCCGGATCAGTTTCCGCCGCGACGAAGAGCACCGCGCCGGGAATTTCGACATCACATCGCGGACCGAGAAAGCCACCGCCCCTTCCGCCCCGGCCCAGCCGGCAGGCCAAGGCAACCTACCGGCGGCTCCGACGCGCCAGCCGGCACAGCTGCAACCCGTATTGGACATCGACGGTCAGCGCTACTCGCTGAACGCGCCCTCGATCGTCCTCGGGCGGTCCTCGGAAGCAGACATCCTCATTGACGACACCGGCGTTTCGCGCCGTCACCTGGAAATCCGGACCGGGCCGGGCACAGCCCAGGCGATCGATCTCGGCTCCACGAACGGCAGCTATGTCAACGGCCAAAAGATCGTGGGCAGTTCGGAACTTACTGACGGCGCCACGATCACGATGGGACGGACCAAAATCATCTTCCGCCTACTGACCGCCAACACAGGCGGCCGCGCATGAGCGAACTGACCATCACAGCCCTTCGCTTCGGGTTCCTTATTCTTCTATGGGTGCTGATCTTCAGCATTGTCTCCGCCATGCGCCGCGATCTGATGATCGGCCGCAAGGCAGCCGCCGGGGCTCCCACAGCGCGCCAGGTCCGCAAGAATCCAGCCCTCGCCGAGCCCCCGCCCGCGCCGGTCAAGCAACAGGCCCGCCAGTTGGTGGTGACCGAGGGTCCGCTCAAGGGCACCACCATCCCCCTCGCGGCGAGCCCCATCCTCCTTGGCCGGGCGCAGGAGGCCACCCTTGTCCTGGAGGACGACTACGCCTCGGGCCGCCACGCCCGCCTGTTTCCGCAGGGCAGCCGCTGGTTCATCGAGGACCTCGGCTCGACTAATGGCACATACCTGGCAGACCAGCAGCTGACCCGGGCACTCCCGGTGGAGCTGAGCGTCCCCGTGAGAATCGGCAAGACGGTCATCGAATTGAGGCCGTAGCCATGGCTGCCCCGGATATTCCCGCAGACAGGGCCGAAGGCAAAACAACTGCCCCCAAGCGGCCGCTCATCATGCGTTATGCCGCGCGATCAGACGTCGGCCGAGTGCGTGCCAAGAATGACGACTCCGCCTACGTGGGCCGGCACCTCGCCGTCGTTGCCGACGGCATGGGCGGCCACGCCGGAGGTGACGTCGCCTCCGCCGCGACCGTTCTGGACATGATCCACCTGGATCATGACGACTACGACGGCGACGCGGGCACCGTCCTCGCGGATGAGATCCAAACGGCCAACTCCCTGCTGTCCGAGCTGGTGCATGTCAATCCCAAACTGGCAGGGATGGGCACCACGGTCACGGCGCTGCTGCTCGCCGAGGGCAAGCTCCACTTCGCCCACATCGGCGACTCACGCGCCTACCGCCTCCGCGATGGCGAGTTTGAACAGGTCAGCATCGACCACACCTTTGTCCAGCGGCTGATCGACGAAGGCCGGCTGCGCCCCGAAGAGGCCGAAACGCATCCGCACAAGAACGTCCTCATGCGCGTGCTGGGGGACGTCGATGCCAGCCCGGAGCTGGACCTTGACACACTGGCCGTCCACGCCGGGGAACGCTGGCTCCTGTGCTCGGACGGCCTGAACTACGTGGCCGGCCACGTCGTGGAACGCACGGTGCGGGAGACGAAGGACCTCGCGGAATGCGCAGAGGTGCTGATCGATCTGACCCTGGAGGCCGGTGCCCCGGACAACGTCACTGTGGTGGTACTCGATATCGCCGAAGAGACGCGCGACGACGTCCGGACCGCCGCCGTCGACGTCGTCCCCGCGCCGGCAGCGGCGGCATCGTCGCCCGCGGTATCGACCGCACCGCCGACCGGCAGCACGTTTGGTGCCGCGAAGTCCCCCGGCGGCCCGGGAAAGCCCGACGACGCCGGCAGTGCCGCCGGAGCTTCTTCCGGGGCTGCGACGCCCCAGGCATCCGCCAAACTTGTCCCCGGCGTTCCGGCCGACGGCACGACGGCCGGCGCCTCCGAGAAGGCTGCCGAAAACAAAGAGCCTGAGACCACCACCGACCCGCACCTGGGCGAACACCTCTCGGCCGAAGTCCTGCGTGAAGAACTCTCCTCCCGCCCGCACGAACTTGTCGGGGCCGCCGCGGCAGCAGCGGATTCGGGGTCCATCCCTTCAATCGCCGGACGCACCGTCGCCCGGCGCGCGGCCACCGTCCTGACGCACAAGTCGGAACAGGCCCGCGAGGACACTGAAGAGGACAGGCCCACGGGCCGCCCGCGCCGGTGGCTCACGGTGTCCATCGCCGCCGCGATTGTCGCACTGCTGGGCATCGGACTGTGGCTTGGCTACGCCTGGACCCAGACCCGGTACTACATCGGCGAGCACGATCAACATGTGGCCATCTTCAACGGCGTCTCCCAGCGCCTTGGGCCCATCCAGCTTTCCACCCTTGAAGCGGTGACCGATATCAAGATGTCCGATCTTCCCGAATTTTCCCAGCAGCGCGTTCGTCAGACCGTGCCCGCCCGAGATCTCTATGACGCGCAGCGGATCGTCAAGAATCTCGAGCGCACTGGCACCACCGCCCCGGCCGATGAGTGCCTCACGGCATCGCCAACGGCAACAGCCACCGGCACCACGCCATCCCCGGGCGCCACAGCCACGCCAAGTCCCGCGGCGACGCCGGGTTCCACGGCCTCCCCTGGAACGGCCAAGCCGTCGCCGTCCGCCACCCCGACTACGAATTGCGAGGGGGCCAAATGACAGCCATCGACCCCGTGCCCAAGCCAAGACGAAACGTGGAGCTGGTCCTTCTGGTCCTGGCCCTCGCGGTGGGGATCGGCGCCCAGGCCCTCGTGGGTGTGGACCGGCAGAAAGCGTTCGACACCGACTTCTGGTTCCAGTCCAGCCTGCTGGCAGCAGCCGCCCTCGCCTTCCATGTCGTGCTGCGGATCCGCGCGAAATATGCAGATCCGGTAATACTTCCCCTTGTGGTGGCCCTCAACGGACTGGGCCTGGCCATGATCCACCGGCTGGACCGGGTGGGCGAGGACACCGGAAATAACCAACTGCGCTGGACAGTCGTGGCCATGGCGGTCGCGATCGCGGTCATCTGGTTCCTCAAGGATCACCGGATCCTGCGGCGCTTCACCTACATTTCGCTGGCCGTCAGCGCCGTTCTCCTTATCCTGCCGCTCGTTCCCGGCATTTCGGCCGGAGAAGTCCTGGGCGCCAGCGTCTGGATCAAGATCGGGTCCAGCACCTTCCAGCCGGGCGAAATCGCCAAGATCACGCTGGCCATCTTCTTCGCCGGGTACCTGTCCTCGAACCGGGACCTGATCCTGCTGGCCGGCCGCAAGATCGGCCCGCTGCAGTTCCCGCGGTTCAAGGACATGGGTCCCATGATCACCGCCTGGCTCGTGAGCATCGGCGTGCTGGTCTTCCAGCGCGACCTCGGCACCTCGATCCTGTTCTTCGGCCTGTTTCTCGCCATGATCTATGTCGCCACGAGCCGCATCAGCTGGGTCATCATCGGCCTCGTCCTGATGGTGGTGGGCGGCTTCGTGGCAGCCAAAGCGTTCTCGCACGTGGCCCTCCGGATCGACGGCTGGCTCAACGCCTTCACCCCTGAGGTCTACGGCCGGGAGTTCGGCGGCAGCCTCCAAATTGTCGAAGGCCTGTTCGGCATGGCCAACGGCGGCCTGGTCGGCACCGGCCTGGGCCAGGGCCGCCCGAACCTTGTCCCCTTCGCCAACAGCGACATGATCATCGCCTCCTTCGGTGAAGAACTCGGGCTGATCGGCGTCTTTGCGATCGTGCTGATGTACCTGCTGCTGTTCACCCGGGGCTTCCGCGCCGCGCTGGGCACCCGCGACGCGTTCGGCAAGCTGCTCGCCACCGGGCTCTCCTTCGCGATCGCGCTGCAGTGCTTCGTGGTGATCGGCGGCGTGACCCGACTGATCCCGCTGACCGGGCTCACCACACCGTTCCTCGCCGCCGGCGGGTCCTCGCTCCTGGCGAACTGGATCATTGTGGGCTTGCTGCTGATGATTTCGCACTCTGCACGAGGTCCGGTGGACACGACGCCGCTGCCGCCCGGCCAGGGAACGGGCGCCGGCAGGAAACTCCCCGCATTTCCGTCCAAACCGGCACCTGCCCCCCAAACCAGTCCCGACGCACCCACTGAGGCGGTGAAACAGCTGTGAACCAGGCCATCCGCAATTCATGGATCGCCGCGATCGCGATGTTCGTGCTGGTCTTCGGCGCGCTCAGCTATGTGCAGGTGGTTGGCGCCGACGAGCTCAAAGCCAACGCCTGGAACAGGCGCGCCATCTTGCAGAATTACTGCAACGACCGCGGCGCAATCATTGTCGGCGGCACCCCGGTGGCCGAGTCCGTGCCTGCCACGGAGAGCTGCAAATTCCAGCGGACCTACTCCCAGCCTGAGCTCTACGCCGGCATCACCGGTTATTTCTCGAAGAACTACGGCCTCACCGGGCTTGAGAAGTCGATGAACGATGAGCTGGCCGGCAGCTCGGACCAGCAGTTCCTGGACCGCGTGGGCCAGTTGTTCCTCGGCAACCAGCCCAAGGGAGCGTCCGTGGAGCTGACCCTGGACCCCAAGATCCAGAAGCTTGCCTACGACCTGATTCCGGACGGCCAGCGCGGGTCCATCGTGGTGACCAACCCGAAGACCGGCGCAATCCTGGCCATGGTCTCCAAACCCTCCTATGACCCCAACCTGATTGCCACCCAGGATGCAGCTGCCGAACAGGCCAACTACACCCAGCTGAACCAGGTTCCCGGGATCAACCTGAACCAGAACGTCAGCGGACCCACGGGCGCATTGCTGGCGCCCGGCTCGGTGTTCAAACTCATCGACACGGCCGCGGCGCTCAACTCAGGCAAGTACAACAAGGACAGCGTCCTGCCCAACCCGGCGGAAATGTCGTTCCCGGGCATCGACTACAAGCTCCCCAACTACGCGGGAGGAAACTGCTACACCCGCAGCACGGCGTCGTTCGCCTTTGCACTGCAGCAGTCCTGCAACACCCCGTTCGCCAGCATCGCCCGGGACCTGGGACAGAAGTCCATCGCCGACCAGGCGGAGAAATTCGGCTTCGGCCAGGACTTCGGCGGCCAACTCAAGCTGGACAGCGCGCCGAGCTTCTTCCCGACCGAGCCGCTGGACGAGGCCGGGCTGGCGCAGTCCTCGATCGGGCAGCGCGACGTCCGCGCCACACCCCTGCAGATCAACACAATGACGGCCGCGATCGCCAACGACGGTGTGCAGATGCAGCCGAACCTGATCAAGGCCGTCCGCGCGCCGGACCTTCGGGCGATCAGCGAGCCGAAGCCGCAGGCCCTGCGCACCGCCACGAGCCCGGAGATCGCACGGCAGATCAACGAGTGGATGGTCAGCGTCGTCGACGACGGCATCGCCAAGAGGGCGGCCGTGCCCGGGGTGCAGGTGGCCGGCAAGACCGGTACCGCCGAACTCGGCAACGGCCTGAACAACTCGTGGTTTACCGGGTTTGCCCCGGCAAATGACCCGCAAGTGGCTGTCACCATCGTCATGGAAGGCGTAGACATCACCACTGGCGCAAACCTAACCAGTCCGAACGCGAAGAAGATTTTTGAGGCGGTGTTGAATAAGTGAGGCCTACTTCGGGAATCACCCTCGGCGGCAGATTCCAGCTGACCACGCGCATAGCGATCGGCGGCATGGGAGAAGTCTGGAAAGCCAAAGACCTGATCCTTGGCCGCATTGTCGCCATCAAGGTGCTCAAGGAGGAATACACGGGTGATCCCGGATTCCTGCAGCGCTTCCGCGCCGAGGCCCGCCATACCGCACTCCTGAACCACGTGGGCATCGCCAACGTCTTCGACTACGGCGAAGAGGAGGGTTCGGCCTACCTCGTCATGGAACTGGTTCCGGGGCAGCCGCTGAGCAGCATCATCGAGCACGAGCAGGTGCTTTCCCCGGACCGGACCCTCTCGATGATCGCGCAGACAGCCCGTGCCCTGGCCGTCGCCCACGCCCAGGGGCTCGTGCACCGGGACATCAAACCCGGGAACCTGCTCATCACCCCGGACGGCCGGGTCAAGGTCACCGACTTCGGCATCGCCCGCCTGGCCGACCAGGTTCCGCTGACCCAGACCGGACAGGTCATGGGCACCGCCCAGTACCTGGCGCCGGAACAGGCCACGGGCCAGACTGCCACCGGAGCCTCGGACATCTACTCCCTTGGCGTGATCGGCTACGAGTGCCTCACGGGCCACCGGCCGTTCTCCGGGGAATCCCAGATCGCCATCGCCCTGGCCCAGGTCAACGACGCGCCGCCGCCGCTGCCGGACACACTGCCCAGGCCCGTCCGGGCCCTGCTGATGTCCATGCTGGCCAAGGATCCGAAGAACCGCCCGGCTGACGCCATCAAGCTGTCCGAGGCAGCCGAGGCCATCCGCAATGGTGACATCCCCGCCGCGCACGCGGCAGTGCCTGGCATGTTGCTCTTCGAGGCGGCCACCGGACCCATCACGGCCCCAGTGGATGTCCCCACGGCAGCGACCAGCGTCATCGGTTCCAGCGCCGCGGAGGACAAGTCGAGGTCGGCAACGTCTGCGCTGCCCGTCGTCGGCGCGGCCGGCGCGGGTGCGGCGGCTGGCCTGGCGGCCGGTGCGGCCGCCGCCAGTGGCTACGGCGCACGCAACGCGCTCAACCGCGCAGATGCCCTGGCGGCCGAGCGCAGCTGGGCGCAGGATGAGGAACAGGAAGACTACGACGACGAGCCGGAGGAGGCGCCGAAGCGTCGCGGCCGAAGCCCGTGGACCTGGCCTCTGATTGCCCTGATCCTGCTGGTCGTGTTCGTGCTCGCCGGTGTGGTGCTGAGCCAGGCCGGCAATCTCTTCCCCTCGCAGGCACCGGCCACGACCGGCGCCATCTCCACCTCCGCGAGGCCGAGCAGCGCCACCCCGACGGCGTCGTCCGCGTCGCCCTCGGAGACTCCAACTCCCAGCGCCAGCTCCGCGACACCCACGGAGTCCACGCCGGCTGCCATCAACCTGATCCCGGACGCCTACCTTGGGCGGCCGTACAACGAGGTCCGCAACGAGCTGATCGGCAAGGGCTTGCAAGTCACCGGCGCCGAGGTGGTCAACGACGCGACACCTGGCACGGTCACCAATATTGACCCGTCCGGTCCGGTCCAGCCCGGGACCACCATCACCGTGAGCTACTCCAAGGGCCCGGAAATGGTTTCCGTTCCGTCCATCAAGGCCGGCGCAAGCGAGGGTGAGGTTCAGCAGGCCATCCAGAATGCCGGGCTTCGCTGGGCCAAGGGAGCCGACGTCAGTCCCACGAACAAGAACGAAGATCCGGGCACTTTCGTAAGCTCGGAGCCTCCGTCGGGGAGCAAGGTGGCCTCCGGCAGCGTCGTGACCTATCATCTCGCCAAGGCCTCGGCCACAACTCCTTCCCCTACCAAGTCCGGACCCTAAGCAATCATGAGCAATACACCCCGCACACCGTCGCACAGGGAGGATCGCCCTGTGAACACGCAGCGCGTCCTCAGTGGGCGCTATGAGCTGGGTGAACTGATCGGCCGAGGCGGCATGGCGGACGTGTTCCGCGGCGTCGACACGAGGCTGGGACGCACTGTCGCCGTCAAGCTGCTTCGCCCGGACCTGGCGAGGGATCCCCAGTTCCAGGCACGGTTCAAGCGCGAGGCCCAGGCTGTCGCAGCGCTCAACCATCACTCGATTGTGGCTGTCTTCGACACCGGGGACCATGCGGTCCCCGGTGACCACGACGACAGCGTCCGGGTGCCGTACATCGTGATGGAATACGTTTCCGGCAAAACCATCCGGGACATGGTCAGGGCCAAGGACGTCACGATCGACCAGTCGATCGATTTCACGCTGGGCGTGCTTTCCGCGCTGGATTACAGCCACAAGGCCGGGATTGTGCACCGCGACATCAAGCCCGCCAACGTAATGTTCTGCCCGGATTCGAACAGCATCAAGGTCATGGACTTCGGGATCGCCCGTGCCATCGCTGACTCGTCGGCTACCATGACGCAGACGCAGGCCGTGGTGGGTACCGCCCAGTACCTGTCCCCGGAACAGGCGCGGGGCGAGGCCGTTGACGCGCGCAGCGATCTCTACTCCGCCGGATGCCTCCTGTATGAAATGCTTGCCGGCCGGCCCCCCTTTATTGGGGACAGCCCGGTCTCCGTGGCGTACCAGCATGTCCGTGAGATCCCCGAGCCGGCCAGCAGCCTCAACCCTGAAGTCTCCGCGGCGCTGGACAGTGTGCTGATGAAGGCCCTGCAGAAGAACCGGGCGGACCGGTTCCAGGACGCTGCCGCTTTCCGCCGTGCCCTGCGGGCCGCCCGCAGCGGCGTCCCCGTGGCCGCGCCGACCGCCAGTGAGGCCCCTACCGACCCCACGAACGCCGTTCCCCGGCACGACGCTTCGGCACCCACGTCGGTCTTCTCCCTGACCGGGGCCAAGTTCCTCGACGATACTCCCGGCGGCAGGCTGCGGCCCGCGGAGGAAGAAGCACCGGACGAGGATCCGTTCCTGCTGCCCGCCGACACCGAGCTGTATGGCACCGCGGACACCGGAAGCCTGCCCTTGGCGCTGCCGGCCGAACGCGACCACACGCCGGGCCAAAAGTCCCGCCGCCGCACCTGGATCGCGACGCTGGTGGTCCTTACACTGCTGGTGCTGGCCGGGGGCGGTCTGTGGCTATACAGCCTCACCAACCAGGCCCCGCCGCAGGCAGCCAAGGTCCTGGTGCCCACCGTGACGTCCTTGACGGAATCAGAGGCCCTGCAAAGGCTCTACAACGCCGGGTTCAAGCCGCAACTCAGCCGACTGCAGCACCAGACCATACCGAAGGGCACCGCCATCGGTACGGTGCCGACATCGGGAAGCTCGATGGACGCCAACTCGGACATCATCCTGAACATTTCCGAGGGGCCCAGCGCCATCACCATTCCCACCGACCTGCCCGGCCGGACGGAGGCGGCGGCCCGCGATCTCCTGCACCAAACGGGACTGACCGGTTCCCTCACCACCAAGATGTCCAACAACCCCACGGTCCCCGTCGGCATCGTCATCACCACGAATCCGGCCCCGGGCCAGGTGGTGGCCGTAGCCGATGCCGTTGAAATCGTCGTGTCCACCGGAAAGGTTGCGGTGCCGCAGGTGATCGGCCTGCCGCTGGCGGAAGCCGAGGCCAAGCTGAAAGAGCAGGGGCTGAAGCTCAACGCCACAGAGGTGGAAAATTCGCAGGTCGGACCGGGCAAGGTCACCGGCCAGGCCGACGCCGCGGATTCGCTCGTGGAGCAGGGCAAGACCATCACGGTGACGGTGGCGAAGGCACCTGCACCGCCGCCCCCGCCATCTCCCACGCCGACTCCGAGCAAGACCACGTCCAAGGAGGACGCGGTCCTGGGCGGGCTGTTCCCCTAGTCCCGGCGGGGCTGCGCGGCAGGGCCTCCTACCGCGCGGCCGGCTGTGCTGTATCTACCGGCTCAGTGCTTGATGAGCGGGCTCAGGTCCGCTGCCCGTTCGGCGGCGCCGGCCATGCCGAGCGACTCAAGCCAGTTGCCCAGCATCTGGTAGCCCCCCTCGGTCAGGACAGACTCCGGGTGGAACTGCACACCGCATAGCGGCGCGGTGCGGTGCTGCAAGCCCATCACAACACCCGTGCCCGTTTCCGCGGTGATCTCCAGGACCTCCGGGATGCTCTCCCGGACAGCGGCCAGTGAATGGTACCTCGTGGCCGTGAGGGGCGAGGGGAGCCCGGCAAACACACTTGTTCCGTGGTGTTCAACCAGCGAGGTCTTGCCGTGCATCAGCTCGGGAGCGTGCGTGACCGTTCCGCCGTAGGCCTCTGCCAGCGCCTGGTGGCCCAGGCACACTCCCAGCATGGGTTTGTCATGGCTGCCGCACCACTTGATCAGCTCAATGCAGACCCCGGCCCCTGCAGGGTTCCCCGGGCCGGGAGAGATGAGGACCCCGTCGCGTGCCTCGGCCATTTCGATCGCCTCGGCGAGCGTGACGTCGTCGTTGCGGACCACGGAGGTCTCCGCACCGAGCTCCTGGAGATAGCCCACCAGGGTGTAGACAAAGCTGTCGTAGTTGTCTACGACCAAGATCTTGGTTGTGCTCATGGGTGCTTTGCTGAACCAATCGTTGAATCTGTTAACTGGGTGAATTGCGCCAGCCAGGGAAAAAGGAACTGAACCATCAATACCAGTGCTCCGGCCGCCAGCACCAGCGCAGTCGCAATCTTGAGCCGCAAGGGGCCGGTAAGGCGGCGGAAAAGCCAGGCATACATGGTCAGGTAGTTCCCCGTCGGCGCGGCACCCGGCCGCGTCGGCAGCGGCAACAGCACATCCGTCCGCGAGGGGAGGACTATCTGGCTGTTCCTGAACACGTAGACATAATAGCCTTCGCGGGTCTGGACGTAGATCCGGTCCCCGGGGCACTGCGGGTTCTCCTCGGGGGGGCGGATGCGGGGTCCGACGGTGCGGCCTGAACTACAGCTAGAATTGTGCGACAAAAGAATTCAAACTCGACCAAGAGCGTGTCGGCCGCCGGGGCTCAGTTCCTGCAGGATATCAAGCAACGCTGCCGCTCTTGTTCCAGCCCGCCAAGGAGGATCAGTGCCCGAGTCGAAGCCGCGTAAGAGGACTGCCCGTGTGGCGCCGCAGACTTCTGCTGCGCAGGCCTACAAGCCCAACCCGGTCTGGTTCAAGCCCGTCATGTTTGGCTTGATGATCATTGGCCTGCTGTGGATTATCACGTTCTACATCACCGAGGGCGCCTTCCCGGTGCAGGCATGGGCCTCGTGGAACATCGTGGCCGGTTTCGGCATCGCGATCATCGGCTTCCTGATGACCACACGCTGGCGTTCCTGAACCAAGTCCCAGCGACGCAATTCCCTGACGGGCCGGCACACAGTGTGTGCCGGCCCGTCAGCGTTAATCCCGGCGCTGCTCCCCAGTATTGATCTCCGGCACTGCTCCCGGCGCTCCCGTGTCCGGCCGATCCGGCGCCGACCGGCGAGGTCTTTGTGACCGATAATGCTGGGAGAGGCTTTACCCCAGCGAAGGATTCCAGATGACCCCGGCAGTAAGCGGCTCAACAATAGGTGACGACGGACTGGCACGGCCCGTGTGGGCATCCGTGGATCCCATGCTGCGTGACTACTACGACACGGAGTGGGGCATGCCCGTCCGGGATGAGCAGGGCCTCTACGAACGGATCAGCCTCGAGGGTTTCCAGGCGGGCTTGTCCTGGGCGACGATCCTGCGGAAGAGGCCCGCATTCCGCGCCGCCTTCAAGGACTTCGACCCGGAACTGGTCGCCCTCTTCACGGACGCCGATGTCGAACGCCTCATGCTCGATGCCGGAATCGTCCGGAACCGGCTGAAGATACAGGCAACCATCACCAACGCCCGGGCCACTCTGGCGATGAGGGACGACGGCGGCCTGGTTGACTTCGTGTGGTCGTTCCGGCCGTCCACAACACCGCGCCCCAGTTCCCTCGACGAAGTCCCCACCACCTCGGCCGAGTCCGTGGCGCTTTCCAAGGCGCTGCGCAAGAAGGGCTTCGCGTTCGTCGGGCCCACCACGATGTTCGCCCTCATGGAGGCTATCGGAATGGTGGACACCCACTTGGTGGACAGCCACCGGCGCGGCACTTCTGGAGTCTGGCCGCACTGATGCCTGCGTGACGGCACGGCGGTTTCACCGTCCTCGCCTTTATCCACAGCTGTGCACAAGTCTGGGGAAACTTATCCACACTGTTCATAAGTTTCGCTCCAGCCGCGCGTTTCGGGCCAGTTCTACGGCCATGGCAGGGCGCACAGGCGACGGCGGCATTCCCGTCAGGGGTTGAATTACAGGGCTGTAAGTTATTAACAGTGTGGATTGCCTGTGGACAAGTCCCGCTGGCCGGCCATCGGGCTGGTGTTGGGCGCCGGGCGCCGCTCTGAGGGCAGGCCCGGCCCCGAACGGAGCGGCCTGACAGGGCAGGAAAGGCGCTGGGGAAGTTATCCACTTAATAACACTCCACTACCCACACGTTATCCACAGCTGGGGATAACACCCCGGGCCGCGGGGCCGCGAACCCTGCTGTGCCGCCCTAGGCGGGTTTGATTCGCGGTGACACTTGGACCATCAAGTTATTAACACTGTGAATAACCCTGTTGAAACACAGGCGGGCTCCGCTGCACACCCATGCAGCAAGCACCGCCTGTATGGGCGCACTCCAGCCCCAGGCAGGCGCAAGTCCGCTGTGTCGTCAAGGTTGTGCCCGCAGGACCCCAACGCGGTGGCGGGGTGCCAAGGGCGGGTGCCAAGGACAGTGCGCCGAAAGGCAGGGCGCCAAGGACAGTGGGTCGAAGCCTGCGCGGCCGGGAGCCGCGAAAAGACAACGGACGATCACGCCAGACAGTGAAACTCAACTTTTCAGCCTCAGCGCCTGAAGTTTTCCACTTACTCACAGGCCAACCCACAGAAGTTATCCACAGGTGTGGAGATCGAGCCGGCAGCCTCGTCCGTGCGCTGCAAAATCGCCAGCCCGGGCTATCAGATCGGGGATGAGGGCATGAACTACACGCTTGTAAGTTATTAACAATGTGGATAACCCCTGTGGAAAACCCTGGAGCCTACACCTGTGGGTTGGGGCGCTTGGGCCAGGCCAGGGGTTTTGCACGCAAAAGGGAGCACACCCCGTGGTAACCAAGGGGAGGGTGAGGGGTCCCAGGCAGCAGGCTACGGCTGGAAATATCATGCTGGGAACATCTCCGCAGAGGAGATCTCCAGGAGCGGGCTAGACGGCGGCGCCGGCCATTCGGACGACAGACGCGACGATCACAACGGCAAGGACACCGACGAGGCCGATGGCCTGCAGCAGGGTCTGCCGGGGGCCGCGGGGGGTGTAGGCGATGACAGCGGCACTCAGCGCACCGGTGACGAGGCCGCCGAGGTGGGCCTGCCAGGCGATCTGGGGGACCATGAAGCCGACGACGCCGTTGATGGCTATCAGGACCAGGAGTTGGCGCACGTCTCCGCCGCGTTGACGCTGGACCACCAGCAGGGCGCCGAACAGTCCGAAGATGGCGCCGGAGGCGCCTACGAGGCCCACGGGGCCGTTCAGGGGATAAACCGGGGTCAGCAGGAGGAAGCCCGCCGAGCCGCCGACGGCCGAGAGCAGGTAGATCGCGAGGAAGCGGGCGTGGCCGAGCAGCGGCTCAAGGATCTGGCCGAAGATCCACAACGTGTACATGTTCAGCACAATGTGGAGCAGGAATCCCTGTGAGTGCAGGAACGCCGAGGTGAGCATCCGCCAGGGTTCACTGTCCGTCAGGGCGGGCGCGTAGGCCAGTTGCTGATAGATCCCGTCATTGGGAACAATCCATTGCAATGCATAGACAAGGGCGCACAGCCCGATGATCACGTAAGTGACGACGGGCTTGCCGGCGGTGACGGCGCCGCCGTAGACGGTCCTGACGGCCGGCGTCGTGCGCTTGGTTTCGTTGACACAGTCAACGCATTGGAATCCGACGGCGGCCGCCCGCTGGCAGTCGGGGCACGCCGGGCGCCCGCACCGCTGGCAGCGCACATAGGCGGGCCGGTCCGGGTGCCTGGGGCATACCGGGACCTCCGCGGACGGCTCAGCCGCCGGAATTCCGTAGCTCATGATGTGGTGCTAGAGCTTTTCGATATCAATGCTGTTGATGGTGACATCCTCGACGGGGCGGTCGCCCATGCCGGTGCGGACGCCCTCGATCGCGTCGACGACCTTCTTGGAGTCGTCATCTGCAACTTCACCGAAGATGCTGTGCTTGCCCTGCAGCCAGCCGGTGGGGATGGTGGTGATAAAGAACTGCGAACCGTTGGTGCCGCGGCCCATCTGGACACCGGCGTTGGCCATGGCCAGCTTGTAGGGCTCGTTAAACGTCAGTTCCGGGTGGATTTCGTCGTCGAACGTGTAGCCCGGTCCGCCCGTGCCACGGCCCAGGGGATCCCCGGCCTGGATCATGAAGTCTTTGATGATGCGGTGGAAGATGGTGCCGTTGTAGAGCGGCGTGCCGGTCTTGTCCTCGCCCGATTCCGGGTGGGTCCAGGCCTTCTCACCGGTGGCCAGCCCGACGAAGTTGTCGACGGTCTTCGGCGCGTGGTTGCCGTAGAGGTTGACGACGATGTCGCCGAGGCTCGTGTGGATGGTGGCTTTTGCTGTTGCGTTGGCAGTCATAGGGCCTATTCTTCCATGACGGCTCTGCCCGTATAGGGCCGCACAGTCAGTTCCGCGCTGGGTGAAATCCACTGGAAATCGGTCTGAAGAATAGCCGGTGCGTTCCTAGACACGTAGGCTAACAGCAGAACCGTCACATTAATCGGGAGGTAGTTGTGAAGAAAACGGATCGTATTGCCCGTGACCTGGAGCAGTCAGTCAGCACTGGAGTAGACATCGCCAAGGATTGGGCATCCCCGCGGGTTGAGGCTGCCGTGAATTGGGCTGTTCCCCGCCTGCAGCACGGGCTGGATACCGCCTCTCCCAAGATCCAGGAGGGGCTCAAGTCGGCGGCCCACAATCTGGCCGGCAGCGTTGCCACGGTTACCCCGCGCCTTCAGGATGGCCTGGCCCAGCTTGCGCCGAAGATCCATGAGGTCGCGGAAAGCACCCCTCCGCGCCTGCACGACGCTGTGGACAAGGCAGCACCGGTGATCCTCAACGCACGCGACCGGGTGGTTGTCGAGTATCTTCCCAGGCTTTCCGACCAGATCGGGCAGGCTTCCGTCGTTGTCCACCGCACACTGGAAAATGCCCCGGCCCACGTGGACGCCGTTGCACAGAAGCTTGTTGATTCCGGCGTGGTCCACACCGTCCAGGCGCAGGCCGAGACTGCCAAGGGACACGCAAAGAAGGCCGGAAAGAACATCAAGGCGGCCGCCAACGAGGTCAGCAAGACCGCGAATGCCAAGCTCGCCAAGCAGCAGAAGCCCAAGCACCGCGGCCTGCTGATTTTCGCCGTCATCGCTGCCGCAGTTGCCGCCGGCGTCGCCGCTTGGAAGGCGTCCCGGCCGGTGGAGGACCCGTGGAAGGTTCCGACGCCGGTAACGCCGGCCCCCGCGGCCACCCCTGCCGGCGAAACGCTGAAGGACGCCGCCGACAAGGCTGGCTCCGCAGCCGTTGATGCAGCGGACTCCGCGGCCGATGCTTCCAAGGATGCAGCCGGTTCCGTGGCTGCCGCGGCGGACAAGGCAACGGAGGCGGCCAAGGATGCTGCCGGCACCGCCGCGGACGCCGCCGCCAAGGTTGCCACCGATGCCAAGACGGCCGTTCGCAACATCGCGGCCAGCCTGAACAACGGCACCGACAAGCCGGCCAACTAATTCCGGCTGGCAACTCTCCCAGGGAGGGATTCCGCCGCCGGGCGGGATCCCTCCTTTTGTTCATCCGCCATGCCCGTCGCCGCGCCGCCGTCCGGCTTCAAACGGCAGGCTAGGTGCTAAATTTGTGGTGATGTCACCCCATAGATCACCCCAAGATGCCATGCTCGTTGCTCCGCCGCCGGCTGTATCTGTTGTGATCCCGGCGTACAACGAGGAAAGCGTCATCCGGCAGTGCCTGATCGCCGCGGTCTACCAGTCAGTGCCCGCCCACGAAATCATCGTCGTGGACAACATGTCCAAGGACCGCACGGCGGAGATCGTGCGGCAGATGCAGCTGGAGTACCCGGAGAGTCCGATCATCCTGCTCAGCCAGGACCGTGAGCAGGGGCTCATCCCGACACGCAATTTCGGTCTGGACCATGCCACCGGCGATATCCTCGGCAGGATTGACGCCGATTCCGTACTGGAACCGGACTGGGTGGAGCAAGTCCAGGAAGCGTTCGCCGACGAATCCGTCCACGCTGCGACCGGCCCGGTGGTCTACTACGACATGCCCCTGCGCCGGTTCGGGCTCAAAGCAGACGACAGGATGCGCCAGCTGATGCTCAGGCTGGCTAAGCACCAGTATCACTTTCTTTTCGGCTCCAACATGGCGCTCCGCCGCTCTGCCTGGGAAGCCATCCGTGCAGAATCCTGCCGGGACGAGCGGGACGAGATGCACGAGGACATTGATCTGTCGCTGCATTTGGCCGAGCACGAGCTCCGGATCCAGTACTGGCCGCAGATGGTCTCGGGGATGTCGGCCCGGCGGCTCGAGGACTCGCCACGGGACTACCGGTACTACGTGACGCGCTTTGACCGCACGTACAAGGCCCACAACGTCAAGAAGATGGCCTTGAAGGCACCCATGGTTGTCTTCTTCTCGGTCTATTTCCCGGCGAAACTGCTCCGCGCCATCCACACGGTCAACACTGCCCAGCCAGCCCGCCGCGGCGGCCAATAACAGCGGCCTAGTCGGTGCCGAGCTCCGCCAGCCGCTCCGGGCCGGCCCCCTCCGCTGTGCGCCCCTTTGCAGCGCCCATGGCGGAGCCTGAGCCGCGCTGGCCCAGGAGAACGACGGCGAGCCCTACCAGGATCATCGCCAGTCCGGCATAGGTTCCGGCCGGCAGCGTCTCGCCCAGGAACGCCGCGGCCAAGAGTGCTGCGCCCGGAATTTCCAGCAGGATGATCATGGAGACGAGCAGCGGGCTCATGGTCGCCAGCAAGTGGTTGAAGGCCGTGTGCCCCACCAGTTGTGCGCACACAGTAATGGCCAGGATTCCCAGCCAGCCGCCGGAGTCGAACCCTGCCAGCGGTGCCCCTACGAACAGCGCCAGGACCGCCACAATCGCGGCGCACATGCCGTAACACAGGGTGGTGTAGACGCCGGTGCCCATGCTCTGCCGCGCCTTGCCTCCCGCGAGCGTGTAGATGCCCGCCAGGGCTCCGCCGGCGACCGCCAGGAGATCGCCCACGAGCGCCCCCGGCGAGGTGCCCATATCAAACCCGGTGATCGTCACGACACCGCCGAAAGCCAACCCCAGCCCCACCAGGACCGGCCAACGGAGCCGGACTCCCCGGAAGAGCTGGAAGATCGCGATCCAGCCGGACTGCAGGCACACCAGTGCCGTCGCCGCCGCGACCGACGTCAACTGCAGGGAGGTGATGAAGCAGGCAAAGTGCAGGGCCAGGGCCACCGCCGCGGCGAGCGACCAGCGGAACTCGGCTCCGGTGACGCTTGTGAACTGGCGCGGATTGCGGACCACCACCGGGCCGGCCATCACGACTGCTCCAATGGCGTTGCGCCAGAAGGCAATGGCGAGGGCGCTGACCGATGTGGCACCCAGTGTGGCGGCGATGAGAGGCCCGGAGGACGCCACGCCCAGTACACCCACGGCTGCGAGGAAGAAGTTCACGCTCCAACACTAATGGGACGGACCTCGGCGCCCTTACTGCGGCCTGGACCTATGCCGTCCCCATAGCTGTGCCTATGCCTTGACCGGCGTAGGGCCCGGTGCCAACCTTAAGTCGCGGTCTCACATCCCGATCTCGCCAATATCGAAGAAGGAGACCATCATGGCGTCAATGATTCGCAAGAGCCTGGACGAACCAGAAGAATCACGTCCTGTAGCCCAAGGCATGGGCCGGGTGGACCTCGTCAACCTCGACTCCGGCCCCGTTGGGCGGGCCACGTTCCTTCCGGGCTGGAAATGGTCGGATCACGTCAAGCCGATCGCCAAGACGGACAGCTGCATGGCCAGCCACATCGGGTACACGATTTCCGGCCGCATTAAGGTGGTCATGGACGACGGCGAAGAACTCGAATTCGGTCCCGGCGACTTCGGCGTCATCCCGCCGGGGCATGACGCCTGGGTGCTCGGCGACGAGCCGTATGTGTACATCGACTGGCAAGGGATGGCCGACTACGCCAAACCGAAGGAGTGAGGGGACAGGCTCCTGCCGTGCCCGCCGCGCATGCAAAAAGCGTATACAAAAGCGTATGCAAAAAGCCCCGGACCGCGTTTCCGCGGTCCGGGGCTTTTCCTATGGTGGAGGCACGGGGACTCGAACCCCGAACCCCCTGSTTGCAAAGCAGGTGCGCTACCAATTGCGCCATGCCCCCATAAGAAGCAACCCGTCAATCATACCCTAGGACCGGAGCGCTGATCTCCAGCGTCGATCCCCAGGCTCCGGGCTAGTCAACCGTATCGGTTGAATTGCTCCAGATCACTTTCCGGGCTTCGGATTCCTGCACTTTCCTGTAGAGGAGGACGCCTGCGACCGTGGCTGCGATAACCAGCAACTTCTTCACATGCACCCCGTTCCGGTTCAGTCTTCGACGAACCTTCACTAACCTCTGCCAGAACCAGTACAGGTTCCGTGGGCGTACCAGGACTTGAACCTGGGACCTCTTCGTTATCAGCGAAGCGCTCTAACCGCCTGAGCTATACGCCCCGATGCCTCATCGGGCCGAGATATGACTGTACAGCACATCCCGGCCCGATCTCAAATCGAGGCTTTTTCCCGCGGAATTCCGGGGAAAAGTACGGGAATTAGTCGTCCGTGAGGGTCACGCCGATGCCGCCCACGAGCGTCGCGGCAATGTTGTACAGCACCGCGGAAAGCATCGACAGGGCGGTCAGCAGCACCACGTTGATCACGGCGATGATGGTCGCGAAGGACGCCACCTGTCCCAGGGATGCCACCTTCTTCAATTCAAAGCCGCCTCCCTCGGAGCCGGCGAGGGTACCCAGCAGGCTGTCCACCTGGTCAAAGATCCCGGTCAGGTCCAGGACGGTCCAGAGCACGATCGCCGCCACGACGGTGACGATGCCCAGGGCCACAGAGAGCAGGAAGGCCATCTTCAGCACGGACCAGGGGTCCACCTTGCTGACCAGCAGCCTGGCACGGCGCACCTTGGCCTTGGGTGCCGGCTTGATCAGCCCGCCCTGGCCGCCCGCCTGGGCGGGGCGCTGACCGGGGACCGTGGGGCGCTGACCGGGGACCGTGGGGCGCTGGCCGGGGGCGGGGGGACGCTGTCCCATTCCGGTGGCTGCGCCGGACACGCCGGGGCGCTGCTGCGGACGCGAGGGGGCGCCTACGCGCGGCGCAGCGGCGGGTTGCCGCACCCCGCCCGGCACGCCGCTGCTCGGCTTGGGATATGAGTCGGAATTACTCACTCGTTACCTCCGGTGTTGTCTTCGTCCAGCTCGGCATTGCCTGATGACTCATCTGACTCCGGGGCCGGTACTGATTCTGCCGTTGCGGACTCGTCCTGCTGTCCGCCATCTTCAGCCAACGTTACGTCATCCGGCGAGGAAGCCCGATTTTCTGCGTCCTCACCCGCCGCTTCGCCGTCGGCCAAGTCCTCGCTTTCCAGCCCGCGTTCGCTGTTTCGTGCAACGGCGATGATGCGGTCGTTCTTGTCCGGCTTGGCAAAGATCACGCCCATGGTGTCGCGGCCCTTGGCCGGCACACCGGTGACCGAAGAGCGGACCACCTTGCCGCCCTCCATGACCACCAGGACTTCGTCCTCTTCCTGGACAATGAGGGCGCCCACGAGGTGCCCGCGTTCTTCCTGGTACTTGCCGACCTTGATGCCGAGACCGCCGCGGCCCTGGAGCCGGTATTCCTCCACTGCGGTCCGCTTGGCGAATCCACCCTCGGTGACGATGAAGACGAACGAGCCGTCCTTGACGACGTCGGCCGCGAGCAGTTCATCGTCCTCCCGGAACTTCATGCCCGTCACACCGGAGGTGGCGCGGCCCATCGGGCGCAGCGCATCATCTGTCGCGGTGAAACGGACCGACTGGCCCTTGCGGGAGACCAGCATGAGGTCGTCGGTTTCGGAGACCAGCTGGGCCGAGACGAGCTCGTCGCCGTCGCGCAGGTTGATCGCGATCACGCCGGCGGACCGGTTGGTGTCGTAGTCCTCCAGCCGGGTCTTCTTGACCAGGCCGCGCTTCGTGGCGAGCACCAGGTACGGGGCGTGCTGGTAGTCCCGAAGGTCCAGCACCTGGGCGATGTGCTCATCCGGCTGGAAGGCCAGCAGGTTGGCCACGTGCTGGCCCTTGGCGTCGCGTCCGGCTTCGGCGAGCTCGTAGGCCTTGGCCCGGTAGACGCGTCCGAGGTTCGTGAAGAAGAGCAGCCAGTGGTGCGTGGTGGTGACGAAGAAGTGCTCGACGACGTCGTCGCCGCGCAGCTGGGCGCCCTTGATGCCCTTACCGCCGCGCTGCTGGGAGCGGTAGTTGTCGCTGCGGGTGCGCTTGACGTATCCGCCGCGGGTAATGGTAACCACCATTTCCTCTTCGGGGATCAGGTCCTCCATCGACATGTCGCCGTCGAAGCCCATGAGCACCTTGGTGCGGCGGTCGTCGCCGTGCTTGGCGACGATTTCGGCCAGTTCGGTACTGATGATCTCGCGCTGGCGCTCCTCGGAGGCCAAGATCGAGTTGTACTCGGTGATCAGGGTCTCGAGTTCGGCATGCTTGTCCTGGATCCTCTGGCGCTCCAGGGCCGCAAGCCGGCGCAGCTGCATGTCCAGGATGGCCCGGGCCTGCACATCGTCGATGTCCAGCAGTTCCATCAGCCCGTCGCGGGCCGCTTCGGTGGTGGTGGACGCACGGATCAGGGCAATGACCTCATCGAGGGCATCCAGCGCCTTGAGCAGGGCCCGCAGGATGTGCGCTTCCTCCTCCGCCTTCCTCAGCCGGTACCGGGTGCGGCGGGCAATGACGTCCATCTGGTGCGTGACCCAGTGCCGGATGAACGCGTCGAGGCTCAGCGTGCGCGGCACGCCGTCGACAATCGCGAGCATGTTGGCGGCGAAGTTGTCCTGCAGCTGGGTGTGCTTGTAGAGGTTGTTCAGCACCACCTTCGCCACGGCGTCGCGCTTGAGCACAATCACCAGGCGCTGGCCCGTGCGGCCCGAGGTCTCATCGCGGAGGTCGGCGATGCCGGAAATCTTGCCGTCCCTGACCAGTTCGGCGATCTTGATGGCCAGGTTGTCCGGGTTGGCCTGGTACGGCAGTTCGGTGACCGCCAGGCACGTGCGGCCCTGGAGTTCCTCGACGCTGACCACCGCGCGCATGGTGATGGAACCGCGGCCGGTGCGGTAGGCATCCTCGATGCCCTTGTGGCCGAGGATGGTGGCGCCGGTCGGGAAGTCCGGTCCCTTGATGCGCAGGAGGAGTTCTTCGAGCAGTTCCTCTCGGGTGGCCGTCGGGTTCGCGAGGTACCACTGGACGCCGTCGGCTACTTCGCGGAGGTTGTGCGGCGGGATGTTGGTTGCCATGCCGACGGCGATGCCGGAGGAACCGTTCACCAGGAGGTTCGGGAACCGCGCCGGCAGGATGGTGGGTTCCTGGTTCTTGCCGTCGTAGTTGTCCTGGAAGTCGACGGTTTCCTCGTCAATGTCCCGGACCATTTCCATGGCCAGCGGGGCCATCTTGGTTTCGGTGTACCGCGGGGCGGCCGCGCCATCGTTGCCGGGAGAGCCGAAGTTGCCCTGTCCGAGCGCCAGCGGGTAGCGCATGGTCCAGTCCTGGATCAGGCGGACCAGGGCATCGTAGATCGCTGTGTCGCCGTGGGGGTGGTACTGGCCCATGACTTCGCCGACGACGCGGGCACACTTGTTGAAGGAGCGCTCCGGGCGGTAGCCGCCGTCGAACATCGCGTAGAGCACGCGGCGGTGGACGGGCTTGAGGCCGTCGCGGACATCCGGCAGGGCGCGGCCCACGATCACGGCCATAGCGTAGTCGAGGTAGGAGCGCTGCATTTCGGTCTGCAGGTCCACCTGCTCGACGCGGTCGGTCAGAACGTCGCCGTCGAGGATGGCGCCTTCAAGGACGGGCTCGGAGCCGGCCGGCACCTCGGGTGTTTCGTCACTCATAGTCTATATTTTCCGTTTCAGGTATATATCAGTCCGGGCATATTCGGGGCGTGGAAGCCCGCTAAATGTCCAGGAACCGAACGTCCTTGGCGTTCTGCTGAATGAAGTTTCGGCGCGATTCAACGTCCTCGCCCATCAGGACAGAGAAGATCTGGTCCGCCGCCAGGGCATCGTCCATCGTGACCTGCAGCAGGGTCCGGTGGTCCGGGTCCATGGTGGTGTCCCACAGTTCCGTGTAGTCCATTTCACCGAGGCCCTTGTAGCGCTGGATGCCGTTGTCCTTGGGAATACGGCGGCCGGCGGCCGCGCCCGAGAGCAGCTTCGCGTCACGTTCACGGTCGCTGTAGACGTAGTCGTGCGGCGCATTGGACCACTTGATCCGGTACAGCGGTGGCTGGGCCAGGTAGACGTAGCCGTTTTCGATCAGGGGGCGCATGTAGCGGAACAGCAGCGTCATGAGCAGGGTCGTGATGTGCTGGCCGTCGACGTCGGCATCGGCCATGAGCACGATCTTGTGGTAGCGCAGCTTGGCGAGGTCGAAGTCCTCGCCAATCCCGGTGCCGAAGGCCGTGATCATGGACTGGACCTCGGCATTACCCAGCGCCTTGTCCAGGCGGGCCCGTTCCACGTTCAGGATCTTGCCGCGCAGCGGCAGGATGGCCTGGGTCTCCGGGTTGCGGCCGCGCTTGGCGGAACCGCCGGCGGAGTCACCCTCCACGATGTAGACCTCGCACAGTTCCGGGTTCTTCGAGGAGCAGTCAGAGAGCTTGCCGGGCATGCCGAAGGATTCCAGCGGGCTCTTGCGGCGGGCGTTGTCCCGGGCCTTCCGCGCGGCCATGCGTGCCTGGGCTGCCGAGATGGCCTTGCGGATGACGTCCCGGGCGGGGCCGGGGTTGCGTTCGAGCCAGTCGCCGAGCCCGTCGGTGACCACGCGCTGGACAAAGCCCTTGACCTCGGAGTTGCCGAGCTTGGTCTTGGTCTGGCCCTCGAACTGTGGCTCCGAGAGCTTCACTGAAATGACAGCCGTCAGGCCCTCGCGGATGTCGTCTCCGGTGAGGTTGTCTTCCTTTTCCTTGATGATGTTCTTCTCCCGCGCATAGCGGTTGATGAGCGAGGTCATCGCGGCGCGGAAGCCCTCTTCGTGAGTGCCACCTTCGTGCGTGTTGATCGTGTTGGCGTAGGTGTGGACGCTCTCGGAGTACGCGTTGGTCCACTGCATCGCCATTTCCAGGGCAATGTGCCGTTCCGTGTCCTCGGTCTCGAAGGCGATGACGTCCTCGTGGACCACATCAACCTTCTTGCCGGAGTTCAGGTGCTTGACGTAGTCCAGCAGGCCGTCGTCGTACTGGTACACCACGGTGTGGAATTCCGCCGGGACCTCACCTTCGGTGGGCACGGTGTCCAGGTCCAGGTCGTTGTCCTCGGACGGTTCCGCCGGAGCGCTCCGCTCGTCGGTCAGCGTGATCCGCAGGCCCTTGTTGAGGAAGGCCATCTGCTGGAAGCGGGCACGCAGGGTTTCGAAATCGAAATAGGTGGTCTCGAAAATGCTGGCGTCCGGGTAGAACGTCTGCGTGGTGCCGGTCTCGGACGTCTCCTCACCCTGGACCAGGCCGCCCTGGGGCTTGCCGCCGTCGGCGAAGGACATCCGCCAGACGTGTCCCTGGCGGCGAACCTCGGTGTCGACACGGCTGGAGAGCGCGTTGACCACGGAGATGCCGACGCCGTGGAGGCCACCGGAGACGGCGTAGCCGCCGCCACCGAATTTGCCGCCGGCGTGCAGGATCGTCATGACGACCTCCACCGTGGGCTTGAGCTCAGTGGGGTGCATGTCCACGGGGATGCCGCGGCCGTTGTCGACCACCTTGACCCCGCCGTCGGCCTGCAGCACGATCTCGATGTGCGTGCAGTAGCCGGCCAGGGCCTCGTCCACCGAGTTATCCACCACCTCGTAGACCAGGTGGTGCAAACCGCGGGGTCCGGTGGAGCCGATGTACATGCCGGGACGTTTCCGGACAGCTTCCAGGCCTTCAAGTACGGTGATGTCGCTGGCGCCGTATTCGCGCGTTGTCGCGGTCCCGGACGACGCCGCCGCCTCTGGCACTACCGCTTCCGCTACGTCTTCCACTGCCGGGATCTCTGCATTGTCGTTAGCCACAGGCGCTTTCGACTCCTCTATGTTCGTTGAAGGCCGGCCCTTGCCTCTTCCGTGGAAAAGGGTCCTGCCAACAGGCACGTCACTGACGGCGCCGGCGTGTTCCGCTGACATGGGATCCCGTCCGCCGCACGCCGAAATTGCGTCGGAAACGGACTCAGTCAACGCTTCACCGGCGCCCAGTTATCTACATCGATTCTATCGTGTTATAGGACCCAAACCCGCATTCCAGGGCCCTAAACGGGCGGGAAAGTGCCGCTGGGAGGCCGCTGGCTCCCCCTGCAAGGCATTCAGGGTCCAGCCCTAGGGTTCCTATACGGCTCCCGGGCGTTCGAGCGCCCTACACGCCGTTCGCGGATATTTCAAGGGTTTTTGCAAGAAGTGCTTCATATCCCCTGAACGAGATCGGCTTTGGGCTATCCGTAGGTGTCGCGCGGACCGCGGCCGTTGACGGTCCGGAGGCCCTTGCGCCAGCTTGGGGCGGCGGGTCCGAGGACCTGGATGCTGGTGACGACGCCCTCGCCCAGCTCGGTCCGGAATTTTTCCAGCAGGCTGCTGCTGAGCAGCCGCAGCTGGGTGGCCCAGGCCGTGGAATCGGTCCGCACGTGCAAGGTGGTGTCCGTGAAACTCTCAGGCGTGCAGTGCGCCGAAATTTCCGGGCCTACCAGGACGGCCCACTGCGCCATCACGGAGCCCACGGCCACGGGCGAGCTCCAGCCGCGCTCGGCCACGAGACGCCCCACGACCTTTCCCAAGCCCAGCGGATCCCTGCCGGTGCCATGGAACTGGGAGAATCCTCGGGTTCCCCGCGCGGCGCGGGCCGGCTTCTGGGCGCTGGTACCCGATCGCGGAACCGCGCGCCGGATTTCGCCACGGGCCGCGGCAGCGTCGCGCATCCTGTTCAGTGCGGCCTGCGCGGCATCAATGGCGTCGGGATCACGGCCCGGCTGCAGGCCGCCGTCGGTATCCTTATTCATCGATTTTCCTGCTCATCGATTCCTCCCGGGATGACCTTCACCCGCCGTCCGGTCAGTTCCGCCGGGATGTCGGCCTCGACGGCGGCAGTGACCAGCACTTGCTCGGCGCCGGATACTATTGCGGCCAGTTTACGCCGCCGCTGGACGTCCAGTTCGGCAAACACGTCGTCCAGGATCAGGATCGGAGGCGACCCGCCGGTGCGGGCGTCGTCGAGCATGACGTAGTAGGAGGCCAGCCGCAGGGACAGGCACATGGACCACGTTTCTCCATGCGAGGCGTAGCCCTTGGCCGGCGCCGATCCCAGCACAAGCTCAAGCTCGTCGCGGTGCGGTCCCACCAGCGAGATTCCCCGTTCCAGTTCCTTGCGGCGCGCTGCCGCGAAGGCCTGGATGTAGCGGTCTGCGAGCTGATCGACCGAGAGCAGCCGGAGGTCCTCTGACGGCGCGGCGCCGTCGCCGGCGTCTGCCGCCGCCGAAGCGCCGTCGTCATCCAGGATGTCCTGCAGCGTGGAGCGGTACACGGCAGAGGCCTCTTTGGAACCGTCGGTGAGCTGCGCATAGGCCTTGTTCAGGTGAGGTTGCAGGCGGTCCACCAGCTCGAGGCGCGCATGGAGCAGTTCCGCCCCGGCCCGCGCCATGTGCTGGTCCCAGACATCGAGCGTTGCCTCATGGCCCGCACTGAATTTTCCGGCGCGGYCCGACTTGAGCAGTGCGTTGCGCTGCTTCAGGACCCTGTCATAGTCACTCCTGGTCGCGGCGTGGCGCGGCATGAGGCTGACCAGGAGCTCGTCCAGGAAACGGCGGCGGTTGGACGGATCGCCCTTGACCAGCGCCAGATCTTCCGGAGCGAAGAGCACTGTCTGGCAGATGCCGAGCAGGTCCCTGGCGCGGACAGGATTGCTCCGGTTGATCCGTCCCCGGTTGGCCCGCGCCGCATTGATTTCCAGTTCCAGCACGGTGGACTGCTCGCCACGGACCAGCTTGGCCCGGATCATGGCCCGTTCGGCACCAAACCGCAGCAGCGGCGCGTCCGTGCTGACCCGGTGCGAGTTGAGCGTGGCCAGATAGCCGATCGCTTCCATCAGGTTGGTCTTGCCGATGCCGTTGGAGCCCACCAGGACGGTGACCCCGGGCTCAAAACTGAGATCGACCTGGGCGTAGCTACGGAAATCTGTGAGCGAGAGTTTTTCTAGGTACACGCGGGATTCAGGACTTCACACGCAAGATCAATTGGCCCGGCAGAATTACTTGGCCGGCCGTGTCGCGTGGCCGCCGAACTGGTGGCGCAGCGCGGACACCATCTTCATGGCGGGCGAGTTGTCCTCGCGGGAGGAGAACCTGGCGAACAGCGCAGCCGTGATCGCCGGTGCGGGCACGGCGTTGGCAATCGCCTCCTCGACGGTCCAGCGGCCCTCGCCGGAATCCTCGACATAGTCGGAGATCGATTCCAGTCCGGGATCCTCGTCGAGGGCCTTGACCATGAGGTCCAGGAGCCAGGACCGGACAACCGTGCCCTTCTGCCAGGCCCGGAACGTCCCGGGAAGATCAGCGACGATTTCCTTGGCGGCCAAGAGTTCGTACCCCTCGGCGTAGGCCTGCATCAGGCCGTATTCGATCCCGTTGTGGACCATCTTGGCGTAGTGGCCCGCGCCGATGCCGCCCACGTGCACAAAGCTGTCGGCCCGCTCACCGGCGGGACGGAGTGCGTCGAAAACCGGCAGGGCCCGCTCGATATCCGCGGCATCGCCGCCGGCCATGAGGCCGTAGCCGTTCTGGAGGCCCCAGACTCCGCCGGATACGCCGCAATCCGCGAAGCGGATGCCCTTTTCGGCCAGCGCGGCGCCGTGCTTCTGGTCCTCGGTGAACCGGGAGTTGCCGCCGTCGATCACGAGGTCGCCGGCGTCGAGCTTGTTGCCGAGTTCGGTGATCACGGCGTCGGTGATGTCGCCCGAGGGGACCATGACCCAGATGACGCGCGGAGCCGGCACCGCGGCGATGAGTTCGTCCACGCTGGCGACGTCGGTGACGTCGGGGTTGCGGTCAAATCCGGTGACCTCGACCCCGCCGTTGCGCAGGCGTTCGCGCATGTTGAAGCCCATTTTTCCAAGGCCGATTAGTCCGATGTGCATTGGATGAACTCTTTTCTGCGCTGGGGTACTTCGGGGGTGACGTCACCGAACTGACTGGCAGCTGGGGCCGTTTTGAGGACTCAAAACGGCCTTATCTGCGAGTTAGTTGGGCAGCCGGACGGGCATGACGAGGTAGCGGTAGTCGCCCTGGTCCTCGCCCTCGGCGTCCTGCTGGGCCGTGATCATGGCCGGTTTGGGAGCGGTGGTGAAGGAGAAGCGCACAAACTTGGTTTCGATGACGCTCAAGCCCTCGATCAGGTAGTGCGGGTTGAAGGCCACCGTGATGTCCTCACCGGACAACTGGGCTTCGAGCTCTTCGGAGGCCTGCGCGTCCTCGCCGGTGCCGGCGTCCAGGTGCAGCTGGCCCTGCGTGAAGGCGAGCCGGACAGGGGTGTTTCGCTCGGCCACGAGCGAGACGCGGCGCACGGCCTCCACCAGTTCCTGGGTCTGCACGGTGGCATGGATGGGCGTGGAATCCGGGAAGAGCGAACGGATCTTGGGGTAGTCCCCGTCGACCAGGAGCGACGTGGTGGTCCTGCCGCCGCTTTCGAAACCGATCAGCCGGCTGTCGTCGTCGGCCAGGGCGATGTTGATGTCGCCGCTGCTGCCAAGCGTTTTGGCTACTTCGTTCAGTGTCTTGGCCTTGACCAGGGCGCTGGTGGAAATGCCCGGGGTCACCGGCTTCCACGGGACTTCGCGCATGGCCAGGCGGTAGCGGTCGGTGGCCAGGAGGGTGATGAGATCGTCCTCAATTTCCATCCGCACGCCGGTCAGGATGGGCAGCGTGTCGTCCTTGCTGGCCGCGATGATCACCTGGGAAACCGCCTGGGCAAAAGAATCTCCGGGAACGGTGCCGCTGATGGTCGGCAGGGCCGGCAGCGGCGGGTATTCGGCCTCGGGCATCGTGGCTAGGTGGAAGCTGCTTCGGCGGCAGGTGAGTGTCACCTTGTTGCCATCGGTCTCGACCTCGACGGGGGCGGAGGGAAGGCTGCGGCAGATGTCCGCGAGCAGCCGGCCGGAGACCAGGATGGTGCCTTCGGTGGTGATGTCAGCAGGGATTTCGAGCCTTGCGGAGGTCTCGTAATCGAAGCTCGAGAGGCTGACGGTGCCGGCTTCAGCCTTCAGGAGCAGGCCTGAAAGGACGGGAACAGGCGGCCGCGGAGACAACGACCGGGCGGTCCATGTCACGGCTTCTGCCAGGACGTCCCGTTCGACTCTGAACTTCACGGAAGGGTGCCGCCTTTCATTGCTTCTGTTAGTGCTGAAAATAGCTGGAACTGCTCAAGCTGCCGCGGACCCCGGCAGGGATGCCGAAAGCCGTCAACAAGGGAATCGCCCGCCCACCCCGGGTCTCATGGCCCGGTAGGGAACCACAAAAGATGTCCGGGACGGACGCACTGCAGACAGCTTAGCCCCAAGGCGAGCGTTTCTCCCATCCCCGGCTTACAACAGTGTTGTTCGCGGGGCCGGTCTCCTGCGCCGGTCCGGAACGGGCCTGGGCGCTGTCCGGGGGTGGGAAGGAGATTGTTGTTTGAGGGAATTTCATTTTCTTGGGATTAGTAGTGTTAATAACTGCTGTGGAAACTGTGGATAACTCGATCCGGCCTCGGAAATCCGCGGTTAAGCCCTGTTCATGGATTGTGGGTGGAGCAGGTTTTAAACAGGGTGTGGATGGGGACAAGATTTTCGGCCGATTCGGCGATCCACAGGCGCCTTAAGGGTTTTAAGCCCATTAACCGCGGTTGTCCCCTTAAGTATCCACAGGGTTGTCCACAGGGCCCTGTTAATAAGGTAAGAGTGCGCCGAGGGACGGCTCAGGAATTGCGCTGCTGCTGCTTGATCCGGTTGGTCAGCTCGGTCACCTGGTTGTAGATGACCCGGCGCTCGGCCATCAGTTCGCGGATCTTGCGGTCGGCGTGGATCACGGTGGTGTGGTCGCGGCCGCCCAGCTCCTGCCCGATCTTGGGCAGGGACATATCGGTGAGTTCCCGGCACAGGTACATGGCGATCTGCCGCGCCGTCACCAGCGTGCGGGTGCGCGACTTGCTGCAGAGCTCTTCCATGCTGAGCTTGAAGTAGTCGGCTGTCTGCGTGAGGATCTGGGCCGAGGTGATTTCCTGGGCACCGTCGTCGGTGATGAGGTCCTTGAGGACCATCTCGGCTAGGGCCACATCGACGGGCTGCCGGTTCAGGCTGGCGAAGGCGGTGACGCGGATGAGGGCGCCCTCAAGCTCGCGGATATTGCTGGAGATCTTCGAGGCGATGTATTCCAGGGCATCATCCGGGGCGGAAAGGCCTTCGCTGAGGGCCTTCTTCCGGAGGATCGCGATGCGGGTCTCGAGTTCGGGCGGCTGGATGTCAGTCAGCAGGCCCCACTCGAAGCGCGACTTCATGCGGTCTTCGAAACCGGCGAGCAGCTTCGGCGGCTGGTCCGAGGTGATGACCACCTGCTTGTTGTTGTTGTGCAGGGCATTGAATGTGTGGAAGAACTCCTCCAGCGTCCGGTCCTTGCCGGCCAGGAACTGGATGTCGTCGATCAGCAGCACGTCCACGTTGCGGTACGTGGTCTTGAAGCTGGTGCCTTCATCGTCGCGGATGGAGTTGATGAAGTCGTTGGTGAATTCCTCGGAGTTGACATAGCGGACCCGGATCCCGCTGTAGAGCCGGCGCGCATAGTGGCCGATCGCGTGCAGCAGATGGGTTTTGCCCAGTCCTGAGTCGCCGTAGATGAACAGCGGGTTGTATGCCTTGGCCGGCGCTTCGGCCACAGCCACGGCCGCCGCATGGGCGAACCGGTTGGAGGACCCGATCACGAAGGTGTCGAAGACGTACTTCGGATTGAGGCGGCCGAATTCGTGGGAGGTGCTCGGCAGCATCGGCTGCGGCTTCAGCTCCACGGTGGGGTCGGCGGCCAGGGAAAGTTCGACGGCGGGTTCGGGTTCCGTGTGCAGGGGCACCAGATCGGTGTCGACGTCGATCGCGCAGCGGATCTCGTCCGAGAAAACGCTGCGGAGCGCGTCGTCGAGCGCTTCCTTGACCTGGGTCTGCAGTACCTCGCGGGTGAGTTCATTGGGGACGGCCACCAGAAGGGTGGAACCGATCAGGCCCTGGGCCTGGGCGAGGATAACGAAGCCGCGCTGCCGGGGAGAGACACGGTGGTCGTTCTCCAGGAGGCTCACAACCCGCCGCCAGGAACTTCCGACAGTGTTGGCTTGGTTGGCTTCGTCTACTGTCATCAATCAGTTCCTCAAACTTGCTGGCCTGCATTACGTGCATCCACGCGGTCCGGAGCTGTACGCCGGCCCGGCTCAATCCACAGGGTTATGCACAGTCCGTGGATAAGGGGTTACTGAGACACTGTAGGGGATGAAAACGCTAGAAGATAGCTGGGTTCAGTCCTGTGGATAATTACACCGTTGTTGTTCTCAAACGGGGCGCGTGACGCACTTCATCCACAGGCTGGCAGGTGGGTTAGCCACAGCTGGGGAAAGGTTGCCGAACCCCCGCCGGTTTGACTCTGGAGGGCGGCAAGCCCTAACGTTGTGAAGTCCCATGTGTACGCTTTTCGCCTCATCTGAATCTTTCCCGACGCCCGCGTCGTGCGAGTTACGAGGGAAGTGGCACATACCAAAACTTAGCGTCGGCCAGTTCTTCCCCTTGATCGGGTGGGCGCACCTTTGATCCACTGGAGTAACTAACGTGAGCAAGCGGACTTTTCAGCCGAATAACCGCCGTCGAGCCAAGAAGCACGGCTTCCGCCTTCGTATGCGTACCCGTGCCGGCCGTGCCATCCTGGCAGCCCGTCGTGGCAAGGGCCGCACCGAACTGTCGGCCTAAATAACTGACTCGTCGGTCTGTATCCCTGTGCGAGTTGAACGGTGCTAGCCACCAGGAACCGACTGCGGACATCAACCGATTTTTCAACAACTGTACGTTCCGGTGTCCGCAATGGACGCCGGAACGTAGTGTTATATGCGGCAGCTCTGGCTGCCGATGAACCAAGCCGGATCGGATTCATCGTTTCCAAGAGTGTCGGGAACGCTGTTGTCAGGAACCTCGTTAAGAGGAGACTGAGAGAAGCCGGTGCATTGTCGTTGCAGAAATACGGCAGCGGGTTCGCCATCGTCGTACGGGCATTGCCCGCCGCGGCGGGGGCCAGCTGGGATCAGTTGCTCGCCGACTATGACGCCGCGTTGGAAACGACCATGAAACGGCTGGGCAACCGCCTTCCACAGGCTGCATCACCAGGTTCTTACGAGACAACACAGGAAGGGACCCCGCGTGCGTAACTCAACTGCCGCCGTCGTCCCCCGCCTGCTCGTTGCAATGCCCGGAACGGTCCTGAGCCGGCTGGCCACTGCCGTCTGGAACCTGCCCCGCAACATCCTCATCCTGCTGCTGATGGCTTACCGCAAGGTGATTTCACCCTTGTACGGCCAGGTCTGCCGCTTCTTTCCCTCCTGCTCGGCCTATGCCCTTGAGGCGATCACGGTGCACGGAGCCGTGAAAGGAAGCTGGCTGGCTACCAGGCGCCTGTTGCGCTGCCACCCATGGAATGCCGGCGGAGTGGACCATGTCCCCGCCGGGCACCGGGAATGGCCGGCCGACCACACCCCCACAATTGTTGTGCTGAACAATCCGGACAAGTACTTGGCTGCTCAGCCTGATGGAGAAGGCCGCACTGCGGCCTGACGAATAGGGAATCGTATGGATATCTTTGGAACACTCTTGGCCCCGTTCAAATGGTTGGTCTCAGCCATCATGGTGGGCTTCCACGACGGGCTGAGCGCCATCGGCATGCCGGCGGCCAGTGGCTGGACGTGGACCTTTGCCATCATCGGGCTGGTGTTGGTGATCCGCGCAGCCCTGATTCCCGTCTTCGTCAAGCAGATCAAGGCCCAGCGTGGAATGCAGCTGCTGCAGCCGGACCTGAAGAAAATGCAGGACAAGTACAAGGGCAAGACCGACCAGCTGTCCCGCCAGGCCATGGCGCAGGAACAGATGGCCCTGTACAAGAAGCACGGCACCAACCCCTTCTYGGCCTGCCTGCCCATGCTGATCCAGATGCCGTTCTTCTTCGCGCTCTTCCAGGTACTTTCGGGCATCACGGCGGCCGCCAACAAGGGCGAGGGAATCGGGGCAATGAGCCACGAGCAGGTAGTGCAGTTCGACCAGTCCACGATTTTCGGTGCCCCGCTCTCGGCATCGCTGCTGCACGGCGGCGGCGGCAACCAAACGTCCGTGTGGATTCTCTCCATCGTGATGATCCTGGCCATGACGGCCTCGCAGTTCATCACGCAAAAGCAGATCATGGCCAAGAACATGTCCGAAGAGGCCCTGGCGAGCCCGTTCATGCGCCAGCAGAAAATGATGCTCTACATCCTGCCGATCGTGTTCGGCGTGGGTGGCATCAACTTCCCCATCGGCGTATTGATCTACTGGACCACTACCAACCTCTGGACCATGGGACAGCAGTTCTTCGTGATCCGCCGGATGCCGACGCCGGGTTCCCCAGCCGCCAAGGCTCTCGCCGAGCGCCGGGCGGCCAGGGGCCTTCCCGCACTGCCCCTCCTGGGTGGAAAGAAGGCCGACGCCGAGGCAGCGGAGGCCTCCGCTGCGACCGCCGTGGAAGCCAAGACCCAGCGCGTCCAGCCGCAACGTAAGAACAGGAAGAGGAAGTAATGTCCGCCGAGAGCACCGAACACGCTATTTCCGCCGAGTTTGAGGACGACCGGGACGACGCCCAGGAGGCAGTCCTGGACGGGTCGCAGGACTCGTCGAAGGGTGCGGAGGCCGGCGCCGGCAAGAGCGTCACCGCCAGCCGCCTCGAAGAAGAGGGCGACGTCGCCGCGGACTACCTCGAGGAACTGCTGGACATCGCTGACATCGACGGCGACATCGACATCGAGGTCCGCAACGGGCGCACGTACATCTCGATCGTGGCCGAAGAGGAATCAGCCGGGCTGGAAGGCCTTGTGGGCCGCGACGGAGAAGTCCTTGAGGCGCTCCAGGAGCTGACGCGGCTCGCCGTCCTGTCCGCCACCGAGAACCGGTCCAGGCTGGTGCTGGACATCAACGGCTACCGCGCCGAGCGTGCCGGCGACTTGCAGAAGATTGCCGAAGACGCCGCCGCCGCGGTCAAGGAATCCGGCGAGGCTGTTGCCCTGGCTCCGATGAGTGCCTATGAGCGCAAAATCGTGCACGACGCCGTCGCCGATTTGGGGCTCGTCAGCGAGTCCGAAGGCGAAGGCGCAGACCGGCACATCGTTGTTTCCGCAGACTGAACCGTTGACTAGCTTGATGGTTGAAATTACCGCTCCGGAACTCAAAGCAGCAGAGTCCATCTTTGGTGACCGCCTGGACCTGGCTAAGCGCTACGTGGAACACCTGGCGACATCCGGCACCGAGCGGGGACTGATTGGTCCCCGCGAAGTGCCGCGGCTGTGGAGCCGGCACGTGCTCAACTGCGCCGTCATCGAGAGCCAGATTGCCCACGGCAGCCACGTCGCCGACGTCGGCAGCGGGGCCGGACTGCCCGGCCTGTGTCTGGCCATCGCCCGGCCGGATCTGGAACTGACCCTGATCGAACCGCTGGAACGCCGTGTCATCTGGCTCCAGGAAGTTGTGGATGATCTCGGCCTCGAGAACGTCACCATCATGCGCACCCGTGCCGAACTGGCTGTGGGACTCGTGAACGCCGACGTCGTGACTGCCCGTGCGGTATCCGCGCTGTCCAATCTCGCGGGCTTGACCATTCCGCTGCTGGCCGGTAAGGGCGAAGTTGTTGCCATCAAGGGACGCAGCGCCGGCGAGGAAATCGAAAAGGCCGCCAAGGTTATCCGAAAGCTGGGTGGCATTGAGACTTCCGTGGTTGTGGTGGGTGAGGACCTGCTCGAGGAACCCACCACTGTTGTCCGAATAGTAGTGAACAAGCCTCAAAAGATTGCCTAGCACCGGCCCCGGTGCCCGGGGAGTCTGAGGGGAAGAGGTTAGGCTAGTAACCGGCAGTAAAAGCCGAATGAGAGTGAGCGTGTCATAGTGAGCAGTAGCGAGGCCTCCACACAACGGATCCCGCCGTTTATGTCCCTGGGGTCCGCACGGGCGTTTGCCGCTCCTTCAGCCGCTTTTGACTTCGGCGGAAATCACACGTCTTCGGTTGCAAAGGCTTCCGGGATGGCCGGTGTTTCACGTGAAACATCTCTTACCCACACGGGCAACGTCCTGGACTCCATTGACGATTCCAGTCCCATCGCCCGGGAGCTCGCGCACGAAAACAAGCGCCGCGAGCGGTTGCTCGGCCGGAAGTTGCCCAAGCCTGAGAAAACCCGCATCTTCACCGTTTCCAACCAGAAGGGCGGCGTCGGTAAGACGACGACGACCGTAAACATCGCCGCTGCCTTGGCGGCCGCCGGCCTGAACGTGCTCGTGATCGACATCGATCCGCAGGGCAACGCCTCGACTGCCCTGGGAATCGAGCACCACGCCGACGTCGACAGCATCTACGATGTCCTGATCAATGATGTCCCGCTGAAGGACGTTGTGGCCCCGTGCCCGGACATTGACAACCTGATCTGTGCTCCCGCCACCATCCACCTTGCCGGCGCCGAAATCGAACTCGTCAGCCTGGTGGCCCGGGAGCAGCGGCTGCGCCGCGCCATCGATGTGTATTCCAAGGAGCGCGCCAAGAATGGCGAAGAGCGGCTGGACTACATCTTCATTGACTGCCCGCCGAGCCTTGGACTCCTGACGGTGAATGCCTTCTGCGCCGCCGGCGAAGTCCTCATCCCGATCCAGTGCGAGTACTACGCGCTCGAGGGCCTCAGCCAGCTTCTGAAGAACATCGAGATGATCCAAAAGCACCTGAACGCCGATCTGGTTGTCTCCACGATTCTCCTGACCATGTATGACGGCCGCACCAACCTCGCCGCCCAGGTGGCAGCCGAGGTCCGGGAGCACTTCCCGCAGCAGGTGCTCGGTGCCGTGGTGCCGCGCTCGGTCCGTATTTCCGAAGCGCCGAGCTACCAGCAGACTGTCATGACGTATGACCCTTCTTCCAGCGGTGCCCTGTCCTATCTGGAAGCCGCAGCGGAAATCGCGGAACGTTAGAATCTTTTCAAGAATTGCACTAACCAGAGCCAGGTGAATCCCGGCTCTTCCACTGGAGGGATCTATCCATGAGCGATAAGCGACGCGGCCTCGGCCGTGGACTTGGCGCACTCATTCCAAGTTCCGCCGCGGCCAGCGCCTCCGGAAACGGTGCCGCCCCATCCAGGCCTGTGGATCTGTTCTTTCCCGAAGCCCGCAAGAAGACATCCGACGCCGAGCCGTTCCTGGACACTCCTGTCCCCGAGGCCTCAGTTTCCGAGGCGGCCGCCAAGACCCGCGCGTCCTCTGCTGCGACTGTTGAAGCTCCTGCAGACGACGTGACCGACGGCGCCGACGGTGCCGCCGAGATTGTCGGCGCTGACGGCGCTTCTGGCGCTGGCGCCGGCGCCGGGTCGGCTGCGTCCAAGAAGGCACCGGCCCGCAAGACTGCTGCCCCGAAGTCTTCACCTGCTGCTGCCAAGCCTGCTGAGCCCAACGCCGACGAACAGTTGCCGTTCGAGTCATCTTCCGAGCAGCGCGACAAAGACGCCGTTGAACTCGTGGACGTGCCCGGTGTCCGGTTTGCCGAAATTCCGGTCACGGACATCCACCCCAACCGTAAACAGCCCCGTTCCGTCTTCGATGAGGACGACATGGCCGAGCTGGTGCACTCTGTCCGGGAAATCGGCGTCCTCCAGCCAATTGTGGTCCGTACATCAACCGAAGAGGGTGGCGAGCCCTACGAGCTCGTCATGGGTGAACGCCGCTGGCGGGCAGTACAGGCCGCGGGGCTGGAAACTATTCCCGCGATTGTCCGTGACACCACCGATGATGACCTTCTACGCGACGCTCTGCTGGAGAACCTGCACCGCAGCCAGCTGAATCCCCTCGAAGAGGCAGCGGCCTACCAACAGCTTCTTGAAGATTTCGGGACCACACACGAACAGCTTGCGGACCGGATCGGGCGTTCAAGGCCCCAGGTGTCCAACACGCTCCGTCTCCTGAAGCTTCCGCCGCTGGTCCAGCGTCGTGTTGCCGCAAACGTGATCTCGGCAGGCCACGCACGCGCATTGCTGGCACTCCCGGATGCTGCGGCCATGGAGCGGCTGGCGCAGAAGATTGTTTCGGAAGGTATGTCGGTCCGGGCGACCGAAGAAGCCGTGACTTTGTATCAGAGCCCCGCCGCGCCGACCAAGAACAACATCCCGCGACCGGGCGCCCGCCACGAGCGCCTGGATTACCTGGCATCGTCGCTCTCCGATCGCCTTGATACGAATGTCAAGATCTCCCTCGGCGCACGCAAGGGACGGGTCAGCATTGAGTTCGCCAGCGTCGAGGACCTGAACCGCATCATGGATGTCCTGACGCCCGGGACGCCCAGCTAGGTCACCGACAGCTTCGTAGTCCCTGGAGGGTCTGTTTCACGTGAAACAGACCTTCCTTTTTGTTGGCGCCCATGCTCTTGCTGGTGGTGATGGTGTGCCGTTGACGATGTTCCGCCTGTATCGCCGATTTCCGTGGAGGACTCTCCGCTTGTCCCCGCCCTTGGCCCAGCTGCCGGGATGCCCCGGTCTCTATAGTGGTGGCAAACCGCGTCTCAGTGTTGTCCTTGCAGTTTGGGGACGGAACTCGTGCTGGTGGCGAGGTAACCCCAAGCTGCCGTCGGGACCTGTTGACGGCACGGATACTGATTGCGATCCCGCCCTGGGCGCGGCCTGCTCTCGTACGTGTGCGCGCAACTTCATGGCGAGACAATTGCGGCGCAGCGCTATGAGGTGAATGGGGGCGAAACGCCCTCATTGGAGTGGCCCGACGCCTGCCTTGGGGGTGGTCGCTCTCCTTGGGGGCGCGTCGCCTGCCTTGGGGGTGGTCGCTCTCCTTGGGGGTGGTCGCTCTCCTTGGGGGCGCGTCGCCTGCCTTGGGGGTGGTCGCTCTCCTTGGGGGCGCGTCGCCTGCCTCGGGGGTGGTCGCTCTCCTTGGGGGCGCGTCGCCTGCCTCGGGGGTGGTCGCTCTCCTTGGGGGCGCGTCGCCTGCCTTGGGGATGGTCGCCTTTTGAACTAGGTGGGCCAGGTCTTCCTGTGGGACAGGATGCGGCCCTTGGTTTTGCTGCTTGTGCGGCCAGATCGCTTCGCCTAGGGCAATTGCGTCCCTGTACGCTTCGATGTAGGCCGCGAGCTGCAGCAGGCCATTGCCGGCCAGGAACTACTGTATGAAATCGGCGCCGGGGGCCCTGCTGTCGTAACCGGGCGCCACTCCTGGCGTCGTGTCCCTGCGATCCGAACTGAAGGATCCATGTTTCACGTGAAACAGGATCGCCCCCGTTTCACGTGAAACCAAGCAGGATGAACCCGCCTAACGGACCCTTTTGGACGCGGACACTAGGTGGGTAGTCGACCCGCCCAACATGCGATTGCGGAACTCTCTGAGCGTATGACCCGCCGGCCCTTAGTCGCCCTTGTCAGCGTACGGACTTCCTCCGGTTGTCAGTGATCGAGCCGGGAGGGCGCGAACCGGCTGGAAAGGCTCCTCCGCACTTCTGGCCGGTGAGGCAGATTTTGAAATCTACTTCTCTTAAAATCGACTTCCTTGGACCGCAAACCATGCCTCTGCTGGTCGCGAAAAGGAGTTCTATTCCCAGGAGAGTGGAAGCTGCCGGGGAACTGGGGCGACATGGCACGCCTTCCGGGGTTACTCCTGCGCCCTCCACAACACATCCTTCGTCCGTTCCAGCCGACGCGGGTACGGGACAGGCCAATCAATAGCCACAGCAGTTCCGCGGATACCTGCGGGGCAACTGCAGAGCAGAGTAGACCAACTTGGGACGGCTGAATCGACATGCGTAGACGTCCTGTGCGCACACTCCCCCTGTGGCGTATTCCGCCGCAGTCGACCCATGATTCCCTCCACAACGGCGTCGGTCGCCGTTACCTGGATACATTCAGCACAGTCCAGAGTCCAGCGAAGTTCAATGGACTCTCGACTGCATTGCGCCGGTCTGGTCTGGATGGAGCTGGACTGAACTGCACTTCGTCGTAGTGCGCTGGCTGTATTGCGTTGCACCTGTGGACCGCAAGGGGGCGAAGTGGATCCAGTGGATGCGGCGCATGCCGGCGGCCCACGGAGTGTGGTCAGTCTTGGAGGGCAATGGAGCGGGCAACGTCTCGCCTCTCGTGCGTGCCCTCCAGCGTGCCCTCCAGCGTTCCCTTATGCCGAGACGCGCCCGTGGAGACCCCCCAAGGCCTGCAAGTCGCTTGATGTGTGCCGGCCGAGCAGACCCAAACGGTAGGCGTTCGAGGCGCTGGTCGAATGAGGTTGAGCCTGCGTGTGGGTGCTACGGTCTGGCAGAGTAGGGAGAACTCACCAGCGTTACGCTTCCTCTGTAAAACACCAGGCTGTAGCCCTCGTGCCCTGAGTCGATACTCCCACGAATAACACTGAGTCTCGCCACAGTGCCGAACGCTGATTTCCCGTCGCGCCCCCAAGCCGGCAACTCTCGTCTACGTGCCCAGAGTTGAGACAAGCAAGACACGGAGCTCTCGCCCACCTGCTATCCGCCAGCCTCCGCCGTCCGTAAATCACTACTATCGACCACGCGCCGAGAGCTGAGGTTTCAATCCATTCGTCCAGTCCGCGACTTCCTGCCCATGGCCGCAAGCCCTCCGTCACCACACCGCCCCAGAGGCCATGTGCCAACTCTGCTTGTTCTTGATGTTGGGACCCTTCCTGGTCAGGTCTCCGTTTGGCTCTGATCGTCGGTCTAGTGGGCCGGACGGGAGCCCCCTATGGAGATGCCAGGACGGCTTCGATGCCCCCGGGAGATGGTCACCCACTTGACGGTCCGGGGTGTCGCGACTCGTCTGGCGCCTGGCTGATACGCCCGGATGGATCTGCAGGCCCCGACTCCCCGATTGGGTCCACAATCGCGTTCTGCTCGGTAGCTCCCTGTCCCCCGACTCGCGGGCTGGGTCGGCGATCGCCTTTCGTTAGGCAACTCTTGTCCCGGGAACCTGTTCGTTCCATAAGTCCGTCGATCGAACTTTACGCATCAGCCCACCACCGGGGAACGGCGTTCCTTCCCCTTGGACGATGGCTCCTATGGTCTCCTTGCCACGAGACCTCGTGGGACCGTGGAGCAAGAATGGTCACCCTCGGGGCCGGCACCTCTGACCACAACGAGGCGTCGGACGATGCCCCCAGTGACAAGCCGAGCCGGCCGGGAGGTGGACGACTCGAGGAGCCGTGGCATGTGTGCCTCCCCCGCAGCGCTGGTTGAGCACTTACGGTAGGCGCCGTCGCCGTGCCGAACGATGGTGCTCATCACTGAGCAGAAAGGTACGGGGGTCATACCTGCTCTCGAGACGGCTGGGAGGTTGGCCACCTGACCTGTCGGTGCGATGATCAGCCTCGAGGCGCTATGCAGTCTGGGCAAAGCCGCGGATGGCGTGATCCCTCTGTACCGGCCATCGACTGGCGGTGCAAGGCAAAGGGAGCCTTCAGATGACTGAGCGAGCGAATGGCGTCCGGCAGGCATACCGGCATCCACCCCCTTCCCAGGGCAGCACGAATCCGCCCCCCTTCCGAGGGCAGCGCACATCCGCTCCCTTCCGAGGGCAGCGCCCCGTCCAATGCTTGTACTCCGCGGCCGCCTGTTCGACGGTGCGGCGGGCGGGGATGCCACTCTCCTGATGGCCGCGTCGCAGCTCCCGTCTGCGGCGAGACCATATCGAACAATGCCAACGAGAGTAGCGGTCGACGCTTGAAGCGACGTCGCACTGCGAGGGTTCCACGCAGATAGCGTCCCCGCATGGGGTCGGGACGCGGGCATCCATGAGTCTGGCCTTGGGGTTGAAGCCGCTCATCTTCCTGGTGCCTCCGACCCTTGGGGCTGTGTACCGATGTGGTGCCCACGCCGCTTTGCGAAGCGGCTCGGTCAGACGGGGCGCATCTCGGCCTCACCGTCTGGAGCGGCGACGTGCGTGCGGGGACTGCGGTCCGCCGCTGCAAAAATGAGCTGTCACTTCGATGTCCCGGGGCGCGCGACATGCGGTTTGGGCGGAGCAGCGAGTGAGCGCCAGGGGTCGTTTCGGGTACGTGCCCCTGTCTGACGTGGGCGGTTTCGGCGGTGGATACAGCGGTGGATATTGCTGTGGATAACTTTGTGGATTACCCACAGGCTCCGGCCCGCTACGACGGTCGTACCGGAGGTCCCTTCGAGATCGAGGCAATTGCGTAAGCGTTGGATATCCCTGCCCGTGACATGTTTCACGTGAAACAAGATCCCCCACTGTGCCAGCTACCGTAGAAACAGCGGAGAGTACGTACCAAATCGCCGTCCTAGGGTTAAATACCCGCTCTCTAAGGCCTGTTCTCTCCGCGGCACCGCCCGAACGCTTAGCGTCTTCTTCCGACCGTTTTATGTCGTCGAGGGCACTCGCCTGCGAGGCAGCGTCGGGGGTATCGATTGACGGCTCCTGGCCAGTTCGAAACGGGTGTGAATAATCTCTCAGACCCTGTGGATAACCATGTGAATAACTTCTGTGGAGAACACGGTGGAAATCGGCGAGTCGGTAAGAGTCCCGGTCGTCTGGACGCGCCCGGACTGCATGAGCGAGGGGCCTCCGTGACCCCTAATTTCCCGTCCTGGTGGGCAGCGGCCATGGTCCGGGCGATGACCGCGGAGCACCAGCCCTTTGCTTCTGAAGCCCCTGGTTCTTCGCGGTTGGACGCGCAGGAATCCGTAGTCTCCCCTCCCGAGGGCCGAGATGGTCGTGAAAGATTGGCAGGGCGAAGGAAGACGTGATGCCATGACTGTGTTGTCGGAGGGCCGTTCGAGAGTGCCATTCGGCGGCGAGGGTGATTGACGTGAACTGGGAGATGGGGAGGAGTCAAGGTCGTCTCTGTCCACCGCAGAGGAACTCCGGGCACTGTTCGGGAGACGAACCGGCAGGGGCTGTGCGCTCTTCATCAGCCCCGGAGCAAATTGACCGCCGGAGCAAGCCTGGGTTCATGGGCCGTGACAGAGCTTAGGCGGAGTGGGGACGGGACCGCTAGCGAACTAGTCCAGGGACGAGGATGCCCCGATGGTCCGGTCGAAAGTACGCCGCTGATAGACGAACCGTTGCTGACCGGATGAGAGAGCTGGACCCGGCACTTGATCGACCAGTCATTGCTGAACTGGTTGACGACGTGAGCTCAGCCCTTGATCGACGAACCTCTGCTGAACTGGTTGGGAGCCTGGACCCAGCATTTGATCTACCAACCGGTGCTGAACTGGCTGTCGACGGGAGCTCAGACTGTGATCGACAAGGTGGGAGGACGGACCCGTTGGACCGCGGTCGAGGCAGATGCAGTCGAGGCGGTCCCCCAACTACCGGTCATCTAGACGGAGACTCACGAGGATCGCGACCCGAACTCGCGTGAGCCGGCGGCGCGATGTTCGGCCAAACTGCTGAAAGCCGGACGCTGAATGCTGATCATGGGAGCCGGAGTGAACGTGATTGCTCGCAAACCACTAAGGAAGGCCAACCGCCGGTCGCCCATCAGCGATGGACTGAAAGGGAGCCGAGCGCCGTGGACATTGCTTCAGCAGTGCGAACGCCGGAGTTCGTGGGCTGGATCCGCAAGCCGTAGAGGTTCTGGCATTTCGGGATGCAAGGGAACACTGACGCCGAGGAGCAACCGGCGGTCGATACTGTTCTGCCTGACGGATTCGGCCCACGGTCCGCCTCTTGCTGCTGAGCCCAGGTGCGGAGTTGTCCTGGCCTGAGGGCTCCTGCATTGGCCGAGGGTGGGATGGCCCGCAGGTGTAGGCGGCGGCCTGAGCTCAGGCCGAGTGCTCCCCCTGGGTGGCCGCTTTGACTCCGCTTGCGGGCCAACTCTCCCTGGCTCGCTCTGGTCCGCGGCGGCCAGAACCGGACAGAGATTGATGCTGGCCGCGCCGCGGCAACGGCCTGTGTATGCGCCTGCCTACCTTCAGGCCGGGCCGAATCGGTCGCCATGTTTCACGTGAAACGGAGCAGCGCCAACTTTCTGCCCCTGAACCGTGGAGGAGCAGCGTGCTTCTCCCGTGGAGCAGCATTGAAAGTGGGCTTGGAAATCGGAGGAACGGAGTCTGGGATAGGTGAGAGATAGTGCTGTGAGACATCGACTGCGGGCCATGAGTTTCTACTTCGCCCGCACTTCGTCGTGGCTTTGTCAGTGTCCGCTCCCGCGGACTGCGTGGTTGCACCCCCGGGAGTAGCTCTCCCCTGGATAGTCGTGGAGAACTAACGGGTAGGCATTGGCTTGATGAGTCCAAGCTTCCCACCCGGCCGACAAATACGCTGGACAACAAAACAGAGAATATGGCCACTGGATTATCTAAGAGTCAACTGTCACTTGCATTCGAGGTCCCTAGCCGCTTAGCGGCCGACTGCATGACTGTTTCACGTGAAACATAGGATGTCGAAGCTCCGTTGCCCCCTTTTTTGTAGCCACCACTGTCCGAGAAGGTGCACTTGTCCGTGGATTCCCCTCTCAGTTCTCCGCCACCGTGTGGCAGTGTTTCACGTGAAACATCGTCAACCATTCGGCCCGTGCGTCCGGTGTGGTGACGGATACTGTCGTCGCATTGAAGCGCTTATGGTCTGAACTTCACTTATACAGTCTCCCCCAGACCTGCCGGAGGACCGAGATCGATCAGGCCTGGGCGGTGCGGATCGAAGGGCCCTCCGGTTGCAAGTTCAAAGCACGATCGAATCTCACCACCGAATGTCGATCAGCTGCTGGCGCGTTCGCAATAGTTCGGTTCCATCCCGAAGTGAGGAACCGGACAAAAGGCGCCCTCGAAATCACTTGCAAAACATACGATGTGCAAACGAAGGTCACGGCGATAGGCCTTACATGTCACATCGCCCGCTGCTTCAAACACTGCCGGAGCAGCGGCACGCCCAGCGCTCGACAACCACTTCCGCCAATGCAGTCAGTCGTGAGCAGTGAATGTTTCACGTGAAACGAGCACCGATCCCGCGTATTCCATCACCGCGGGGCCAGTACACTTCTAGCCCAATTCGACCCAGATCCGCCCGGATTCCGCGAAGAGACCTCGACTGCCGGAAACCACCGGTTTGCTGATCGGAGCACGATCTCGTGCCGGCAGCCAATCAGTATCCGATACAAGTGCTCCGTTGACCGTCCAGGATGTCACAAGCCGCGAAAATTCGGGGACTGAATCATGTTTCACGTGAAACACGCCGACAGGCCATGTAATCAAGGAAGTCCGTTGCCCGACCAACAGAAAAAGATGGTGGATCGGAGCCTCCCTCAACGCAAAATTCGATCGCTCAGCGAGAATGGTCGGCCTACAGAAAACCATCTCCAAGGGCAACCTTCGTCGCTTGCAATTTGGCCCGGTGGGATCGACAAGCGACCTCGGGCCCACCAGTACCCGACCACTCCTCTCTGCGGGGCACTGGAGCACAACAAAAAAGTGGCCCCCGCGAGAAGCAGGGGCCACTTTTAGTCAGCCCACAGCGGGCTGACTACAAGCTGGACCTAGGACAGGACGTCCGCGAATTCCTTTTCGAAGAACTGCTTGGGCCGGGCGCCGATCACCGTGCTCTTGACCTCGCCGCCCTGGAACAGGTAGACGGCCGGGATAGAGGTGATGCCGTATTCGGCGGCGATGGCCGGGTTGTCGTCAACATTCACCTTGACCACATCGACCTTTTCGCTGTACTCGACCGAAATCTCATCAAGGATCGGTCCAAGCTTGCGGCAGGGGCCGCACCATTCGGCCCAGAAATCGACGATGACAGGCTTGTCGGAGGCCAGCACGTCAGTGCTGAAGCTTGCGTCAGTTACGTCTTTTGCGTTGCTCATAACCCTTGTCTCTCTCTTCGGTGGTTTGCTGCGCGCCGTTTAGGCGTGGAAATCTGCGAGGTAGTGCTCGACGTCGAGAGCCGCAACACAGCCGGAACCCGACGCAGTGATCGCCTGGCGGTAGGTCGGGTCAATGACGTCGCCGGCAGCGAAAACCCCCGGGACGCTCGTCTTCGAGGTACGGCCGTCCACTGCGATGGTCCCCTCGGCGGTCAGCTCAAGCTTGCCCTTGACCAGGTCGGTCCGCGGATCGTTGCCGATTGCCACGAAGACACCGGTCACGACCAGTTCGGTTTCCGCGCCGTCCACCAGGTTCTTCAACCGCAATCCGGTGACTTTGTCCTGTCCCAGGACGTCTTCGACGCCGGAGTTCCAGACGAAATTGATCTTCTCGTGGGCCAGGGCGCGGTCAGCCATGATCTTCGAGGCCCGGAGGGTGTCGCGGCGGTGCACGACGGTGACGGACTTGGCGAACTTGGTGAGGAACAGTGCCTCTTCCATGGCGGAGTCGCCGCCACCGATCACAGCGATGTCCTGGTCCTTGAAGAAGAAACCGTCGCAGGTTGCACACCAGCTGACGCCGTGGCCCGAAAGCCGCTTCTCGTTCGGCAAGCCCAGTTCACGGTAGGCGGAGCCGGTGGAGAGGATGATGGAACGGGCTTTGAAGGTCTCCCCCGTGCCGATCGTGACAGTCTTGATGTCGCCGTCGAGGTCCAGCTCGGTAACGTCCTCAAACTGGATCTCCGTGCCGAACCGGGCGGCCTGCTTCTCGAAGTTCTCCATGAGGTCCGGGCCCATGATGCCGTCGGGGAACCCCGGGTAGTTCTCCACGTCCGTGGTGTTCATCAGTTCGCCGCCGGCGGTAACCGAGCCTGCCAGGAGCAGCGGCTTCAGGTTCGCGCGCGCCGTATACACCGCTGCGGTGTAGCCCGCCGGACCGGAGCCGACGATGATGACATCACGTACTTCGGAGGCAGTGTTTTCTGCGTTGCTCACTGAACGGTGAACCTCTTCCTTTGTCGATGCGCCCGCCTTGATGGCCGGCCACATGGCACAACTCTTGCCGGGCATTGAATATTCCGGGCCGAAATGGGCGTCACGGAGCAACACCACTACTCAGGGTACCGGGTTGCCAGCGCCGGGGCCGGAGACGGCCCCGCGTGACAGGGCCGCCAACGGACGAGTTCGGCTACTGAACTTTGATCTCGGCCAGGCGCAGGCCGTAGCCGTAGCGGGTCTTGGGAGCGGCCAGCTTCGGGAGTGTCTTGATGGACACGATCACGTACTCCGCGGTGACCGGTTCGGCCAGGGGCATGGTCAGATCCGGCGAGGTGAAGCTGTTGCTGCCAATCTGCTTTGCGCCGTCCAGGGACGGCTTGTCGTTGGTGAAGACGCTGATGCTGCCGCCGGAGGCGCCCAGCTGGCTCAGGGTGACGGACGAGACCTTAGAGGGGTCCTTCAGCTTGACCACCAGCGGAACCTCGGAGGCGAGGCCGCCCCAGTCGTCGGTGGCGAATTCCATGTCGGACCAGTAGCTTGCGCCGTTGCCGTCAAAAGTCTTGACGAGGTCGGAGTCGTAATTTCCGGCGAAGTCGAAGTTGCCCAGTCGCGTCACGTCATCGATGACGGGCGGCCCGGCGGCAGGTGCCTCACTGGCGGTCGACGACGGTTGCCCGGTCGACTGTTCCGGTGCGCTGGACTGCGCGGAGGACGCGGCGGTCGTCGTCTGCGGGCTGCTCTTGAAGAGGCTGCCAAGGTTGGTGACGGCGAAGATGAGGCCCACCACCAGCACGGCAGCCAGCAGGCCACCCACCAGCCAGCGCATGGAGCGCGGTTCCTTGGGCGGTTCCTCTTCGTACTCGTACTCGTCCTCGTCGACCTGGGCCCGGGCAGACGCGGGGAATTGGCCCGGAGCCCGATCCGCGGCCGTGTAACCGGCTCCAGCCAGTCCGGCGGCAGCTGCGCCTCCGTGGCGGTCTCCGCCACCGCGCTGATCGGCGTCGGCGTAGTCCTCGCCGGTGTAGTCGTCCTCGGACCACAAGGAAACTTTAGGCGCCGCGGCTGTCGCCGGCCGCGGCGTGGCCGGCACGGCCTGGCGGGGCGCTGTGCCTTCCTGGACGGGCTGCGGCGCGGTTGTGTGGGCCGCGGTCTCTTGCGGCGCGGTTGTGGATGCCTTGGGAGACCTGGCGGCCCCGGCTGCGGCTCCCGCTGCTGCCGCCGCGCCCGTAACGGCCGACGGTGCAGACGTGGGCCGGGAGGGTACCCCGGCGGGCGGCGCCGTCGGGGAAACCGGCTGCTGGCCGGCTGCGGACTGGGTCTTCCCGTAGTCGATGTAACCGGCGTCGACTTCCTCGTCGTCGTAGAGTCCGTCGTAGGTTTCGGGTTCGTGGGAGCGTGCCTGCCCGAAGATCTCGCTGCCCAGGGTGTCGGTGAAGAAGGGCTCGACGTAGGGCGGGTTGGAGGACACCACAAGATCCAGCAGGTCCGCCGCGGAGGTGTGGTTGGTGATCAAATACGTGGTGGAATCGCTGACGCCGAGGTCAAGGATCTGCACGTGGCCCGGACGTTCGCCGGTGGCCACTTCACGGGCGCTCTGGGCCACCTGGTCGGCATTGCCGGGCCCGGCGACGAGGATGCTTACGGGACGGTTGAGCACCTGGTCCACACCGTCCAGCACCAGATCCTGGTCATGTGAGGTCAGTACGGTGGCAGTGACCTTGTAGCGGCCACCGAGTACTGATCCGACATCGATCGGGTGGGACACGGGCTCCTCCTAGACTGTCCGGGACCTGCCGACGTGGTCACTCTGAGAGCGACCGTGTGCCCTCCGGTAAGCCGGTTGACCGCTGGTCCGCAACTTCCCTTGTTAGTCTTCGATCCTAGCCGATGCTCTGTCCAGGCCGTGTGAGCACGGCGGTTTGAAACGGAGCAGGGCTTTATTTTTTCTTTTTCCGGCTAAACGGGAAATAGGGGTTGTGGCCGGCCGGGCCTTGGTAGGTCCGGCGACCCGGCAAGGGAGCATCGCCCCGGCCCAAACCGCCTAGCGCGGTGCTGGGCAGGTCTTCGGCCGGCAGGTAGCCGCCCTCCGGACCGGCCGGACGGCCGTACGGGAACGAGTCCTCTTCCCGGATGTCGGGACCGGCGCGGAACGATTCGGCGTCGAACCCACCGGAAATTCGCGGAATCAGGCCGGTATCCACGGAGATCGTGGCCCGCTCCGGTGCCCTCCGCACTTCTGCTGCGCCGTCTGCCTGCGGCTCAGTGCCCGCCTCGGGAACCGGCTCGGCCGCCCTGCGACGGAGCCGGCCAAGCAGCGGCTGCAGGAGGTCCTGGAGCTCGGTGACCCGGAAGACCTTCAGCAGCAGGAAATAGACAACCAGCATCACCGGGCCAACGACGACGATCGTCACGAAGGCGGCGATCCGGTCGCTCCAGGCGTAGCCGTCCGGGTTGTAGCTGCCCAGCAGCCACAGGGCCACGGCTCCGGCCAGGGCGGACCCGAGCGCCGCGTAGCCCATGCGGATGTAGGAGTTGGCGATACGGGGGCCGTCCAGATGGCCCAGGAGCCGGCGCAGGAAGAACGCGCTGACGATCACGGAGAGGATATTGCCTCCGGTGTAGAGGATGGCGATCGCGAAAATGATCCTGTCGAACGCCAGGAACTGGATCGCGAAAGCGGCCACCACGTTGACCAGGGCCAGCACCAGCTGGATGAAGAACGGCGTCCGGGCGTCCTCGTTGGCGTAGAAAACCCGCGACATCATGAAGTTGGCGCTCATGAAGGGGGTGCTGAGGGCCAGGATAGTGAGGGTTTGGGCCAGCATGACGCCGTCCTGCCGCACGCCGCCGGAGAAGAACATGCCCAGCGGTCCGGCCAGCGCGAAAAGCGCCAGCGCCCCGAAAACAGTGGCCACTGCCATGGTCCGCAGTCCGTGTGAGAGCGCGCTGCGCAGTGCAGCCCGGTCCCCCTCCTGCGACGCCCGCGTCATCCGGTTGAACAGCACGGTGGCCAGGGACAGCGCAATGATGGAATGCGGCAGCAGATACAGCTGGCTGGCCACCTCCAGCACGGCGTTGCCGGGCATGGAGTCTGCCGCCGGATCCCCTGCCTGCTGCAGGCGCAGGCGCTCCGCGCCCGGGATGGTGGCGATGCGCATGACGTACAGGAACGCCAGCTGCCCGACGGCGGCCGTCGCCAGGGTCCAGACGCTCAGCTTCGCGGCATGGCCCAGCCCCACCCCGCGCCAGCCGAAGCGCGGCCGGAGCCCCAGCCGGAGCCTGAAGACCGGAATGAGCAGGATGGCGGTCTGCGCGACGACGCCGATCGTGGAGAACCCGGCCACGAGGATGGTCTGGGTGGAACCCCAGTTGTCGATCGTGTGGGGATTGACGGCGTTGGCGCCCATGATGGCGATGAACATACCCAGCCCGGCGATTGCCACGATGTTGTTGATGATCGGCGCCCACATCGCGGGCCCAAAGGCTCCATGGGCGTTCAGGACCTGGGTCAGCAGGGCGTACAGGCCGTAGAAGAAAATCTGGGGAAGGCACCAGAACGCGAACGAGACCGCAAGGGCCTTCTGCTGCGGCGAGTAGCCCTGGGTGGTCAGTTGAATGACCTGAGGTGCAAGCACCGTGACCAGCAGCGTGAGTACCAGCAGCACCAGCACCGCCAGCGTCAGCAGCCGGCTGATGTAGTCCGCGCCTTTGTCCGGCGCCTTGCTGGCCTTGATGATCTGCGGCACCAGGACAGCGTTGAATACGCCGCCCGCCACCAGCAGGAAGATCAGGTTGGGAAGATTGTTGGCGTTGATGAACGTGTCGTTGACCGTAGAGCCCAGGCCCAAGGCGGCCGCCAGCATCCAGGTCTTGGCGAAGCCCAGGAAACGCGACACGAGCGTGCCGGCGGCCATGATGGCGCTGGAACGGGCTTCTCCGGGCTGGACAGCTTTGGAATCGGCGGAGCCGGAGGGGACGGGGGCGGGTTTGGCTGATGACATCGTCTTCATCGTCTCACCCGGGCGGGGCATAAGTCGCTATCGATGCCCGCGGCCGGTAGCTCAGGCGGTGTTCAGCGGTCCTCCGGGAGGACTTCCTTGGCCAGGTCCGCGATGCGGCGCTCATTCGGAAAGGAAAGCTTGCGGGCCAGCTCCTGGATGGGAACCCAGGCGACATCCACGGCTTCCTTGTCCGGATCGTTTTCGATGGTGAGTTCCCCGCCCGTGGCACGCAACAAGTAGTGGTGCACGGTCTTGTGCACGCGGTGCCCGCTCACGGTGAACCAGTAGTCGATGCTTCCCAGGGGTGCGAGGATCTTGCCTTCGATCCCGGTTTCCTCGGCGATCTCGCGGACGGCAGCTTCTTCGTTGCTTTCCTTGCCTTCCGGGTGCCCTTTTGGCAGGCACCACTCGAGGCGGCCGCCACGGTTGAGACGGGCGATGATCGCTACCCGCAGGTCGGAATCGGACATGTCCACCACGACGCCTCCGGCGGAAATTTCCTCGACCGTGGGCAGGGAAGCGTGGCCCGTGTGCTGGACAGGCGCGACGTTGGCACCTATTGCCGACGGCAACGGTGCGTTTGTCCTCCTGCCGGGAGCGCTCGGTACGGGATGGGCCATGATGTCCACTCTAACGACTCTTGCCCGCTGTTGATGACCTAAACATGGCCGGAAAGTGGACGGCCGGGAAAGTAGGACTGCGCCCGTTCGTCGGCAATCGTTACGAACCGGCCGGATCCTGGCGGGTTCCGGTGTGGTGCTGGCGCGGTTTTCTGACAAGCTTAAGTAACTATGGCGCACGCACATCACAAGACTGACTCCCACACCGTTTCCTTCCAGGTGGATCCGGTGGTTCTGGAGCTTGGGCAGCGCTTTGTCGACGCCGGCCACGAACTGTCCCTCGTGGGCGGCCCCGTCCGTGACCTGTTCCTTGGCCGGATCTCGCCCGACCTGGACTTCACTACCGACGCCAACCCGGACCAGACGGTTGCCCTGATCAAAAAATGGGCAGACAACTACTGGGAAATCGGCCGCGCCTTCGGCACGATCGGAATGCGCAAGGGCGGCTTCCAGATCGAGATCACCACGTACCGTGCCGACGCCTACGATCCTGAGTCCCGCAAGCCGGTGGTGGCCTTCGGAACATCGCTCACCGATGACCTGCTCCGGCGCGACTTCACGATCAATGCCATGGCGCTGCGGCTGCCCATGCTGGAGCTCGTCGATCCCTTCGGCGGTGTCCGTGACCTGCACGCCTCGATCCTCAACACGCCGGGGCCGCCGGAAACGTCCTTCTCCGACGATCCCCTGCGCATGATGCGCGCGGCACGGTTCGCGGCCCAGCTCGGGGTGTCGCTGCACGCCGATGTCCGCGAGGCAATGGTCCGGATGGCGGAACGGATCAGCATCATCTCGGCTGAACGCGTGCGCGATGAACTGACCAAGCTCATCTGCGCCGCGCATCCGAGGGCGGGCGTGGACCTGCTGGTGGACACCGGACTCGCTGACCTGGTGCTGCCTGAAGTCTCGGCACTGCGGCTCGAATCCGATGAGCACCACCGCCACAAGGACGTCTACCAGCACTCGCTCCAGGTCCTGGAACAGGCCGCCGCCCTCGAAACGGAGGCGGACGGCCCGGTGCCCGGCCCGGACTTCGTGTTGCGGTTCGCGGCGCTGATGCACGACGTCGGCAAGCCGGCCACGCGCCGCTTCGAACCCGGCGGCGCGGTGAGCTTCCGCCACCACGACATGGTGGGCGCCAAGCTGACCGCCAAACGCATGAAGGCGCTCCGCTTCGACAACGACACCATCAAGGCCGTCGCCAGGCTTGTGGAGCTGCACATGCGCTTCTACGGCTACGGCGAGGCCGGCTGGAGCGATTCCGCGGTCCGCCGCTACATCACGGACGCCGGGCCGCTCCTGGAGCGCCTTCACCGGCTCACCCGCTCCGACGTCACCACCAGGAACCAGCGCAAGGCCGACCGGCTGTCCTTCGCCTACGACGACCTCGAGGACAGGATTGCGGCGCTGCGCGAACAGGAATCCCTCGACGCCGTCCGCCCGGACCTGGACGGTGGCCAGATCATGGCCATGCTGGGCCTCAAACCCGGCCCCGTCGTGGGCCGTGCCTACAAGTTCCTGCTGGAAGAGCGCATGGAACATGGTCCGCTCGATCCCGCCGTCGCCGAATCCCGCCTGCGGGACTGGTGGGCGGCCCAGCCCGAGGCGGCGCCCGCCGGCGTCGAACCTTCCACCACAGAGGAGTCCTAAGTGATTGCACCAGCCAACGGCCCCCGACCCCAACTGTGGATCCTGCGCCACGGTGAAACAGAGTGGTCCAAGAGCGGGCAGTACACCGGCCTCACCGACATGCCCCTCACGGTGGAAGGCGAGCAGCAGGCCGTCGAGGCGCGCAGGGTGCTCGAGACCGTTGACTTCGACCTCGTGCTGACCTCGCCCCTGCGTCGCGCCCGCCGGACCGCCGAACTCGCCGGCTACCCCGATGCCCAGCTGGAGCCGCTGGCCGTGGAATGGGACTACGGCGACTACGAGGGCATCAGCTCGGACCTCATCCGCAAGGACAACCCCGAATACCTGATCTGGACGCACGGCGTGCCGAACGGTGAAGCGCTCGACGACGTCGCCGCCCGGGCGGACAAGATCGTGGCCCGCGTGCTGGAGTCGGGCCTGGACAACGTACTGATCGTCGCGCACGGACACTTCTCCCGTATCCTCACCGCGCGCTGGCTCGGACTTGATCCGCGCGAGGGCCGGCATTTCGTGTTGGGGACCGCAAAAGTCTGCACGCTGGGATGGGACAAGAAGACGCCCGCAATCGTGCGCTGGGGACTCTAAATCCGGTTTACAAAATAAAGTCCAAGAAAGTTTGTGAATTCGGTAGGCAACTGCCGCATTCATAGTGTATTTTTATTTCTGACCCCAGAGCGACTTGCCGGGGTCACGGCGCGCGTCGCCCGGCCAGTCAGCCGGAGCAACGGCAGAACAGAAAAGGAGGTTGGGAAAATGATGATTACTTTGACTAGCGGACGGATGTACTCCACCACCGCGATCCCGGCCTCGTTCGCTGAGCCGCGCCCAAATGTCGGACTGACTGTTTCCTGACGCCTTCCCGCCCCGGTAATTCACCCCGGGGCCGGCGGCAACTGGCTTCCTCGGCGGAAAGCCCGGTAACAGCAGCCTGAACAGGCGGAACCACGCGGTTGCGCAGACACCCCATAGTTCGGAACCCAGCTTCTTGTTGGGGTTTTCAGCGCTACCGCGTCCAGGGGCCATTTCCCATCGAATATCTCTCGGCATCCGGAATTTCGGCTTAATTTAGGCCGGGTAATTTCTCGGCTATTAGTCGCGCCTGGAATCGGCTATTCGAATTCATTTCATCTGTGGCTCTATTTGTCATGCCCAAAAGGCGTCCGTTTGTATTCGCCTGGACATTCCAGGTTGGTCCCCGGCCGGCCCGCAATCCCCATCCACGAAAGGTCCCCGTGACTACTGCTCCAGCCCGCAGCACCGCCGCACCTGCCCCTAACCGCGCTAATCCGCGCCTATCAAATCCCCGAGAGGAGGTAGCAACCATGCTGAACAAGCTCTATACGATCCTGTTCCGGAAGCCCGCAGGCAGGGAGTCATCCCGCTTCAACGGCCAGCTCCTGGACCAAATGCGCGACGACACGTTCCTCGCCATGCATCAGGCCGGCCTGATTCGCTGAACCGCAGAGCGAAGGAGAGACCTGATGACTGATCATGAAACCAGAGAGCCCGTGCGGCGACGCACGGGCTCTCCCCTGTCTAAGCCCTATCGCCGTCAAACCCGCGGGTGGTAAGCACGCGTTGTTAAGCACGCGTTGTTAAGCGCGGGCAATGGCCCCCGGTAAGCTCAAGGTCATGCAGGAGACAAAGCCGCCGGCGGACCGCAAACGGGTTCGATTGGTCATCCCGAGCCGCAGCGACCCCTTTCTCCGAAACTTTACGGAACTGATTGGCGGTCCCCTGGGCCAGCGTTCGGCACCAGGGATCGTCTCGCCAGGGTTCTTCACGGTGGAGCGTGTCCTCGTGATCCTCACAGTCCTCGCCGCCCTGGCCGGGATTCTCCTCAAGAACTTCTGCCGCACCAACGGCTGGGAAACCCCCGGCCAGTTCTACGCCACGTGCTACTCGGACTTTCCGGAGCTGTTCCGCAACCGTGGCCTCGGCGATGGCGCCTTCCCCTTCATCACCCAGGGAACCCTCTTTGAATACCCGGTGCTGATGGGGTTCATCGCGGGCGCCACGGCGCTCCTGGTCCCCGGAGCCGGCACCGGGGATTCCCGCGTCCTTGGGTACTTCGATGTGAACGCCACCCTGATCGCCGCCGTCTGGATTGTCACCGTGCTGGCCACGGCACGGACGTACCGGCGGCGGACCTGGGATGCGGCCATGGTTGCCCTCGCCCCCGGTATCGTCCTGGCGGGCGTCATCAACTGGGACATGTGGGCCGTGTGCCTGCTGGCACTTGGCATGTACTTCTTTTCGCGCAACAAGCTTGTCCTGGCCGGGATCTGCATCGGCCTGGGCACGGCCACTAAGCTCTACCCGCTGCTGATCCTCGGTGCGGTCCTGCTGCTGGCGCTCCGGAGCGGGCGCATTCGGGCGTTGCTGGTCACTGCCGGAGCGGCCACCGCGGCCTGGCTGGCGGTCAACGTCCCGGTGGCCGCGACGAATCCGGACGGCTGGAAGTACTTCTACCAGTTCACCCAGGAACGGCCCGCGGGGTACAGCTCACCCTGGTTCGCCTACAACCTGGTGGCCGAGAGGCTGGGCTGGAACCCGCTTGAGGCCGAGGCCATCAACTCCCTTGCACTGGACCTGTTCCTCCTGGCCTGCATCCTGATTGGTGTCCTCGCGCTGACCGCACCCCGGCGGCCGAGGATAGCGCAGCTGGATTTCCTGATCGTGGCCGCCTTCATCCTGACCAACAAGGTGTACTCGCCACAGTTTGTGCTGTGGCTGATCCCCCTGATCGCCCTTGCCCGGCCGCGCTGGCGCGACTTCCTCATCTGGCAGACCATCGAGGCACTGCACTGGGGCGCCATCTGGATGTACCTCGGGCAAGCGACCAGCGGCGGCTCCACCCAGCACAACATCGATATGCCCTATTACGTCCTGGCAGTGGTGGCCCACATGCTCGCCACCGCCTACCTGATGGCGCGCGTCGCCTGGGACATCTGGGATCCGTCCTACGACGTGATCCGCCGCAACCGCGTGGATGATCCGCACGGCGGGCCCTTCGACGGCGCCCCGGACTGGCTGCGGATTGATCTCAGCCGGCCGGCGGCGTCCCTTGGGCCGTGGCGGAAGGCTGCCGTGGCGGAGGACCGCCGGGCATGACCGAGGTCGCCGTCGTCGGTTCCGGCCCCAACGCGCTGGCCGCGGCGGTGACCATGGCGCGGGCCGGGCTCAAAGTCCACGTGTTCGAGGCGGCTGCCACCGCAGGCGGCGGACTGCGCACCACGGAACTGATGGAACCGGGGCACTTCCACGACGTCTGTTCGGCCGTGCACCCCATGGCTTTGGCCTCGCCCTTCTTCCGCCAGTTCGAGCTGTCCCGGCGCGTGTCCCTGGAAGTGCCGGATGTCTCCTACGGATCCCCGCTCGACGGCGGCCGCGCGGCCCTGGCATACCGGTCCCTGGACCGCACTGCTGCAGAACTCGGGCACGACGGCGCCGCCTACCGCCGGCTCATGGCGCCTCTCGTCCGCCGGGTGGAGGGCGTCGCGGACCTCACCCTGAACCAGCTGCTGCGGATTCCGGGGAACCCGGCGGCTGCCGCCGCCTTTGGCCTCCGGGCGCTTGAACAAGGATCGCCGCTGTGGAACGCGAGGTTCAGTCAGGACCTCGCTCCCGCGCTGCTGAGCGGTGTCGCCGCGCATGCCGTGGTGCCGCTGCCCTCGGTCACCGCGGCCGGTGCCGGCCTTATGCTGGGCGCCCTGGGGCACGCCGGCGGCTGGCCCATTCCGCGCGGCGGATCGGCCGCGATTGCCCGGGCGCTGACCGCCGACATCGAGGCCCATGGCGGGGTGATCGAGACCGGCCGGCGGATCACGTCCCTCGCGGATCTGCCGCCGGTGCGGGCCACCCTGCTGGACGTGGCGCCTCCGGCGCTGCTCCACCTTGCGGGGGCGCGGCTCCCGGCACGCTACCGGCGCGTGCTGGAGTCCTTCCGCTTCGGGAACGCAGCGTGCAAGGTAGATTTCATCCTGTCCGGACCGGTCCCGTGGGCAGCGGAGGGCCTCGCCGATGCCGGGACCGTGCATGTGGGGGGCACCCGGGCCGAGACCGCCGAAGCGGAGCGCCTGGTCGCCGCGGGACGGCATCCGGACCGGCCGTACGTGCTCGTTTCCCAGCCCTCACGCTTTGATCCTGGCCGCGCTCCAGCCGGCCGCCACATCCTCTGGACGTATTGCCATGTTCCGGCCGGCTCCACTGTGGACATGGGCGAGGCGGTCATCGCCCAGCTGGAACGCTTCGCGCCCGGGTTCCGGGACCTCGTGGTCGAGTTCAAGGTGACCACAGCCGCAGGGCTGGCGGCCTACAGCGAGAACTACGTCGGCGGGGACTTTGGCGCCGGGCGCATGGACCTTTGGGGCATGCTGCGGCGGCCCGTGCTGAGTCCCGTTCCGTGGCGGACGCCGCTGTCCGGCGTGTACCTGTGCTCGTCCTCCACCCCGCCGGGTCCCGGGGTCACCGGGATGCCCGGCTTCCACGCGGCAAAATATGCCCTCAGGGACATATTCGGGCTTGCCGTCCCGGATCTCGGGATCGGCGCAGCTTAGCCCAGCCGCGGGACTGTAGACGAAGGCGTCGCCGTGGCCGAGAGCCGTCCGTCGCGCATGCCCGCCACGGCATCGGTGAACGGGACAAAATCGGTGTCGTGCGTGACCATGACGGTTGCCGCACCGAACTCGTCCGTGACCTGCCGGAGCAGCCGGACGATCGCCTCACTGCGGTCGTGGTCAAGGGCCGCCGTCGGCTCATCCACGAGCAGCACGGCGGGGTTCGCCATGAGCGCCCGGGCAATGTTGACGCGCTGGCGCTGCCCGCCGGAGAGCTGGTGCGGCCGCTTGGCCAGGGCCTGGCCGAGGCCCACGAGGTCCAGCAGTTCCGCGGCGCGTTCCGCCGCGGCCCGGACTGCCCTGCCGCGCAACCGCTGGGTGATCACCAGCTGTTCCACGGCGGTGAGGGACGGCAGGAGGTTAGGCTGCTGGAAAATGATGCCGATCTTGTCCCGGCGCAGTGCGGTACGGCCGGCGTCGGGCAGCCCGCCCGCGTCCTGTCCGTCAATCATCACCAGACCGGAGGATGGCCGGACGAGGGTGGCGGCGACGGCCAGCAGGGAGGACTTTCCGGACCCCGAGGGGCCAATCAGGGATACGAACTCCCCCGCCTGGACCTTGAGGTTCACGTCGTCCAGGGCTTTGAGGGTGCCGTCGCCGTCCGGGTACTCCAGCGTGACGTTGACAAGGTTTAGGGCGGGCTGGTGCGGTGTGGATTTCAAGAGATATGCCTTTCAGGGAATGCAGGGAGCCGGGGAGCCGGCAGATCAGTTGCCGCCGAGGGCGATGAGCGGATCGACGCGCGCAACGCTGCGGACCGCCAGGGCCGCGCCTGCCAGGCCCAGGAGCACAATGCCGGCGATGGGTAGCAGCGTTGTCCAGGGGGTAAGAAGGAACGGTGCGGCCCGGGAAGCGAGGGTCCCACCCGCCACGCCGGCCAGGCCGCCCGCCGCGGCGCCGGCCAGCAGGACCAGGGCCGCCTGCGCCATGGCGTCCCTGAGGATGTAGCGGGCAGATCCGCCCAGGGCCTTGAGGACGGCGATGTCGCGGGTGCGCTGGACCGTCCAGACCGTCAGGAAGGCGACTATGACGAGGGCCGAGATGCCGTACAGGAATGCCTGCATGAGCAGCAGCGAGCCGTTCTCGCTCTTGTAGGAGCCGAGGGCCTGGAAGGATCCGTCGACGGTGGTGCTGACGGTTCCCGCGGCTGAGTTGGCGGCTGCGATATCAACCCCGGTCCCGGCGTCTGTTTTACCGGCGCCAAACTTCACGGCCAGCACCGTCGCAGCGCCGCCGTCTGGGATGTGTGAGAGCTTCTGCCAGTCGGCCAGAGTGGTCCACACGACGCCGGTGTGCGAGTACCACTGGTCCGGGACGATGGCCGTCACGATCAGGTCCGAACCGCCAACCGAGGCTCGGCTGCCAATGCTGAGGTCCAAGTCCGCCGCGAGGCCCGCTCCGACAGTGACAGTTCCCTCGGACAGGGGGGCGGGAGCCAGCCCGGTGCCGGGCTCGGCGCCGAAGACCGCCACGCTTGCCGTGCGTGCCGGTACGCCACCGGCGCCCAGGGCCTGGAACCGGCTTTGGCTGATCCCCAGCGCATCGGCCCGGGCGACGCCGTCGCGTGCCGCCCACTGCGCCTGCTGTGCGCGCGTGACTTCGGACTCCGTGAATGAGGCCTTGGGCTCGCTTCCGGCCGGCGCGCCAAAGACCAGCTGGTCGGCCGGAAGGGCGGCGAGGGCCGACGTCGACTGGTTGCCGAGGCCGGCGGTGAGCCCGGAAAGCATGACGAGCAGGAGCGTGATGAGGGCGACGACCGCGCCCATGAGGGCAAACCGCCCCTTGGCGAAGCGGATGTCGCGGATGGCGAGATACATAGTTGTCCTTCTTTGTCAGTGACGTTGGTGGCCTAGGTTCAAGCCTTCCGCGCGCCAGGTTTAGAGGCATCGGCCGAGCGGCTGGACCGCCGCCGCCGGGAGGACCACCGGGCGGTCAACCGATCGGTTGATTCCACCGGCGAGGTACCGCTTTCCGAGCAAGTGCTGTCCTGCCCGGCACTAGGCTGGAAGCATGGAGGGCGACGCCGGGAACCCGGTCAACGACGGCACAATTCCCGGCGGCACAGGTCAGGACGGCGCGATGCACGCGGGTGCGGAGCCCACCGGGGCGGCCGTCATTCTGCGCGTCCTGCGCGTGAGCCTGCATGTCGGCTTCGCCGTGCTGCTTCTCGTGGCGCTCGTCCGGTTCCTCACCGGCGGCGTCCAAGGCCCCGGCTGGATCGCCCTGTTGCTGGCACCGCTGCTGGCCGCCGTCTACCTCGTTGGCACTGTCCTGGAGAAGCGGCACTCCTCGGACCCTGCACGGTTCGATCCGAGGCCTTACTCGGGCTGGTGGCTGGGCGGCGTGAGCCTGCTCTGGCTGGTGCTGGTCTGGGCCAGCGCCGACTTCGTCTGGCTCGCCTTCCCGCTGTTCTTCCTGCAGCTGCACGTGCTCCGGCGGCGTCTGGCGCTGCCGGCGATCGCACTGAGCACCGTGCTGGTCATCGCTGCGCTCTGGTTCCACGGCGGCGGCATCGCACCCTTGGGGCAGGCCGGTGCGGGGCAGGCCGGTGGAGCGCAAGCCGGCGCGGCGCTGGAGCTGCCCATGGTGCTGGGCCCTGTGTTCGGCGCGGCCTTCGCCGTTGTCACCGGGCTCGCCTACCGGGCGCTGTTCCTGGAGGCGGAAAACCAGCGGCTGGCAGCCGTTGAACTCCGCCGGACCCGTGCCGAACTCGCCCGGACCCAGCACAACGCCGGCACCGTGGCCGAGCGCACCCGGCTGGCCCGCGAAATCCATGACACCCTCGCCCAGGGCCTGTCCAGCATTGTGCTGATGGGCCGCGCGGCCGAGAAGGCCCTGGACGACGGCGATTCCGCCATGGCTCGGGAAAGGCTCCGCATTGTCCAGGACACGGCGGCCGCCAATCTTGCAGAAGCCCGCAACTTCGTCCGGGCCCTCCAGTCCCCCGATCTCGAGAACGGTTCCCTCGTGGCCAGCCTCCACCGGCTGTGCGAGAAGACCGAAGCGGAAGCTGACGCGCGCGGTGCCGGACTGCGCTGCCGCCTTGATGTCGAAGGCCCGCCGACCGAACTCCCTGCGGCCCACCAGAGCACCCTGCTTCGGGCCGCCCAGGCGAGCCTGGCCAACGTCCGGATTCATGCGCAGGCGAGCGTCGCCGTCGTCACCCTGTCCTTCCTGGGCCCGGAAGTGGCCATGGACATCTTCGACGACGGCGGCGGGTTCGACCCGGCGGCCGTGGCCGCCCGCCCGGACGGCTCCGGCTACGGCCTGAGGTCGCTGCGCGAACGGGTGGCCGCCCTCAACGGCCAGCTGGACATCGAATCCACACCGGGCGAGGGCACTGTGGTGGCCATCCGGCTGCCGCTGGGCAACCAAGCGGACTCCACCGCTGCCGTGGCCCAAGCCGGCAAGGAGCTGCCATGAACAGCATCCGGGTGTTCCTGGTGGACGACCACCCGGTGGTCCGCGCCGGGCTGCGGGCCATGCTGGGCGATCTGCAGGGCATCACTGTGGTGGCCGAGGCCGCCGACGGCGCGGCGGCCCTGGCCGGGCTGGCGAAGCTCCATACCCTGGGCGAGCCCGCAGACGTGGTGCTGATGGATCTGCAGATGGGTGCCGGCATGGACGGGGTCACAGCTACAGGGCGGATCAAAGCGGGAGAGGCCGGCCAGCCTGCGCCGCCGGTGCTGATCCTCACCACCTTCGACTCCGACGCCGACATCCTCGCCGCTGTCGAGGCCGGCGCCAGCGGCTACATGCTCAAGGACGCCCCGCCCGAACAGATCCGCCAGGCGGTGCTCTCGGCCGCGGCCGGCGGAACGGCGCTGGCACCGGAGGTCGCGGCCCGGCTGATGGGCCGGATCAGGAATCCGGAGCCCGCCTTGTCCGCCCGCGAGATCCAATTGCTGGAACTGCTGGCCACCGGCCTGGGAAACCGGGCGATCGCGAAGCAGCTCTTCATCTCGGAGGCCACGGTCAAGACCCACCTGGTGCACATCTACACCAAGCTCGGCGTGGACAACCGCACCGCCGCAATCGCCGTGGCCGCGCAGCGCAGGATCATCCGGCGGCCCTAGCCTGTTGCGGGTCCTTGCATCACGTGACGGCGTTATGTGACAACGGGATAGTCAGTGGTCCGGGGCATAATGTCGCCATGGGGAACTCATCAAAACTTGCACTGGCCCTTGTGGGTCTTGTCCTTGGCGCCTCGCTGGTCGCCTGCGACGACGGCCGTGCCGGCGCCGAAAGCGCCGCCAAGCAGCTTGCCTCCGCGGTGTCCGCGCTCGACGTCGGATCCGTCGGCTTTGAGGGCAAGGAGTCCGGCGCCGCCAACGACCAGCTCAAGGAAATTTTCAAGGGACTTGACCCGGTCAAGCCGGCAGTGGAGAGCGGCCAACTGACGCTGGAGTCCTCTACGGCCACTGTCCCGCTCAACTACAGCTGGAAGATCGGCACCGGGGAGTGGAAGTACACCACCTTCGCCCAGTTCAAGAAGTCCGGCGACAAGTGGCTGACGGTATGGAACCCGGCCACCCTGGTCCCCGAATTGGCCGAAGGCGAGATCGTCTACTCAGCCACCCACACGCCGGCACGGGCGGACATCCTGGGCGCCGGAGGCGTGCCGCTGGTCACCTACCGGCCCGTGGTCAACGTTGGCATCGACAAGCCCGCACTCGGCGGCGCGGATCCTGCCGACTCCGCCACCAAGCTTGCCCAGCTGGTCGGCGTCGACCCCGCGGCCTACGTCCAGCAGGTCCAGGCGTCCGGCCCCGAGGCATTCGTTGCCGCCATCACCCTGCGTGAGGATGGGCGGACCGTTACTGACGGTCAGATCGGCGAGATTTCTGGTGCCCGCGCCATCCAGGGTTCCCTCCCGCTGGCACCTTCCCGCACCTTCGCCCGCGCCCTGCTGGGCACCGCGGCCGAGGCGAATGCCGAGCAGATCGAAAAATCGAACGGGGCACTCAAGGCCGGGGACACCACAGGCACCGGCGGACTCCAACAGCAGTACGACGCCCAGCTTCGCGGCAGCGACGGTATTCAGGTCTTCGCCGAGAAGGCAGGCCTCACAGCCGAAGAAAAGCAGACTTTGCCCAATGAAGGACGCCGCGTGCAGTTCCAGACTGAGACAAAAGTGGGAACCCCGCTGAAAACCACCCTGGACCCGAAGCTGCAGCAGCTCGCGGAGGACGTCCTCGCCAAGGTCGGCCCGGCGTCGGCCATCGTGGCGCTCCGGCCCTCCAGCGGCGCCGTCCTGGCGGCCGCCTCCGGGCCGGGCAGCAACGGCTACGACACCGCGATGCTGGGCCAGTACGCCCCCGGTTCGATCTTCAAGATGGTCGATTCCCTGGCCATGTTCCGCAACGGAATGACCCCCGACTCCAAGGTGGACTGCCCGTCCACCCTCACCGTGGACGGCCGCACGTTCAAGAACGCCGAGGGATACCCCGCGTCCTCCCTGGGCTCCGTGATGCTGCGCGATGCCTTTGCGCACTCCTGCAACACCGCCTTCATCAATGCCCGCGACACCGTCAGTCAGGCGCAGCTCGAATCGGCCGCGACCTCGCTGGGCGTGGCAGTCGAAGCGCCCGCGCTCGGAGCCGCCGCGTTCCTCGGCTCCGTCCCGGGAGACGCAGAAGGCACCGAACACGCCGCCTCCATGATCGGCCAGGGCAAGGTGCTCCTGTCCCCGCTGGCCGCCGCCATCATGGCCGGCTCGGTGGCCAAGGGCGCCCCGGTGGCAGCCCAGCTGGTATTGAATCCGAACGAGGGCGTCACGGCCCCCGGGGCCGGGAGCACAGCCACTGCCGGCACCGAAACCGCCGGTGCGTCGCCGACAGCGCCGCCGTCCGGTGACGCCACGCCGTCGGCCCCCGCACCGGCCGCTGCCGCCGAAACGCCGGTCACGGCAGCGGAGGCCGCCTCGCTGGCCGACATGATGCGTGCCGTCGTGACCAGCGGGCACGCCGGGTTCCTGGCGTCCGTCCCGGGTGAGCCCGTCGGCGCGAAGACCGGCACGGCCGAGTTCGGCAACGACAGCCCGCCCAAGACCCACGCCTGGATCGTGGCCGTGCACGGCGACCTCGCCGTCGCCGTCTTCGTTGAGGACGGCGGCCTTGGGGCCACCACCTCCGGCCCGCTGCTCAAGGAGTTCCTCACCAAGGCCGGCTGACGCCCCCGGAAGCAGCCCGGGCCGCCGGTCTCCGGGATGGCCGAGGCAAGGCCGCGGGAAGACCATGGGAAGATTGAACGCGTGGCTCATATTGACGTTTCGAACATCGATTACTTCCTCTCCGACGGCACCCAGCTGCTCAACGGCGTGACCTTCAAGGTCCCGGACGGCACCAAGACGGCGCTGATCGGGCCCAACGGAACGGGCAAGACCACACTGTTCCGGATCATTTCCGGCGACCTGGTCCCGGACGAAGGCGTGATCGGCCGGTCCGGCAACATGGGGATCATGCGCCAGTTTGTGGGCCAGGTCCGTGACGACTCCACGGTCCGGGACCTGCTGGTTTCCGCGGCCCCGCCGGCGCTGGCCGCCGCCGCGCGTGCCGTCGACGAGGCGGAACTCGCCATGCTGGAGCACGACGACGAGCCCACCCAAATGGCCTACGCCCAGGCGATCGTGGACTGGGGCGACGCCGGCGGATACGACGTCGAGACCGTCTGGGACGAGGTGTGCATGGCCGCCCTGGGCCTGCCATTCGACCGCGCGCAGCACCGCCCGGCGTCGAGCCTGTCCGGCGGCGAGCAGAAGAGGCTGGTCCTCGAAGCCCTCTTCGCCGGCCCCGACGAGCTGCTGCTCCTGGACGAGCCGGACAACTACCTCGACGTCCCGGGCAAGCGCTGGCTCGAGGCCAAGCTGAACGAGTCGAAGAAGACCGTGTTCTTCATCAGCCACGACCGCGAACTGCTCAACAACGCCGCCGGCCGCATCGTCACCCTGGAGCCGGGCATCAACGGTGCGGGCGCCTGGATCCACGGCGGCGGCTTCGGCTCCTACGTGGACGCCCGCGCGGACCGGAACGCGCGTTTCGAAGAGCTGCGCAAACGCTGGGACGAGGAGCACGTGAAGCTCAAGGAACTCGTCAACATGTACAAGAACAAGGCAGCGTTCCGCTCCGACATGGCCAACCGGTACCACGCCGCGCAGACCCGGCTGGCGAAGTTCCTGGAGGCCGGACCGCCCGAGGCCCTGCCGATTGAGCAGAATGTGCAGATGCGGCTCAAGGGCGGGCGCACCGCCAAGCGCGCCATCGTGGCGGAGAAGCTGGAACTGACGGGCCTGATGAAGCCGTTCTCCACCGAGGTCTGGTTCGGTGACCGGGTCGGGGTACTGGGGTCCAACGGCTCCGGCAAGAGCCACTTCCTGCGCCTGCTCGCCACCGGCGGCACCGACCCGGAGCGGGAGCACCTGCCCGTGTCCGACGTCGAGATCGCCGAGGTCCCGCACGAGGGCACCGTGAAACTCGGCGCCCGGATCCGCCCCGGTTTCTTCGCCCAGACCCACGTCCGGCCCGACCTGCTGGGCAAGACCCTGCTCGAAATCCTGCACCGCGGCGACGAGCACCGCTCCGGGCTGGGCCGCGAAGCCGCCGCCGGGGCGCTGGACGGCTACGGGCTCGCGGGGCAGTCGGAGCAGAAGTACGAGTCCCTTTCCGGCGGCCAGCAGGCGCGGTTCCAGATCCTGCTGCTGCAGCTCTCCGGCGCCACGCTGCTGCTGCTCGACGAGCCCACGGACAACCTGGACCTGCACTCGGCCGAAGCCCTGGAACGGGCCATCGACCACTTCGAGGGTACCGTCCTGGCGGTCACCCACGACCGCTGGTTTGCCCGCACCTTCGACCGTTTCCTGGTCTTCGGCTCCGACGGCAGGGTCTATGAATCCGCTGAACCCGTCTGGGACGAAAAGCGCGTCGAGCGCGCCCGCTGACCCACAGGACGACGACGGGTCCGCACCGCGTTGCTTCTGCGCCCCGCGCAACAGATGATTAAATGATCAAAAAGCATTAGCATTTGATCATGCATACTGATGAGCGGCACCGCCTGATCGGCGGACTGCTTCGCAGCCGGGAGCAGGTCACGGTGGACGAACTGATGGCCGCCTGCGGGGCATCCGGTGCCACCATCCGGCGCGACCTGGACGTCCTGGCCCAGCACGGCGTGCTGCGACGGGTCCACGGCGGCGCCAAAAGCCTGGTTTTCGGCGGCGAAAACCCCGAGTACGGCCAACGCGAGCTGGAGGACCACGCCGCCAAAGTGCGGATCGCCGCCGGAGTGGTCGCCCTGCTCCAGGACCGCGGCCACGTCTGGCTGGACAGCGGCACCACGGCCACGGAAATCGCCCGGCAGTTGCGCCAGCGCGAGATGACGATCATGCCGATGTCACTGCGGTCCGTCACGGCACTGTCCCCCGACGATGCGACTGCCGGCCGGCGCCCGGACATCCTGATGCCCGGCGGAAGCCTCATCCCCGGCGAACTGTCCTTCCGCGGGCCGATGACGGAATCCAACATCCGCTCCCTGCGCTTCGACGCCGCCGTCGTGACGCCCTGCGCCCTGAACCTCAAGGACGGGCTGCTGGCCCACGACCTCGACGACGCTGCCGTGAAGCGCGCAGGCCTCGAATCCGCGGCCCGGGTCATCGTCGCCTGTGCCGGATCAAAATGGAACGCCAGCGCCGTCGCCCTCGTGGCGCCCCTGGACGCCGTGGACACCATCGTGACCGACCGACAGCTCAGTCCTGAAGAACGTGACCAACTCGCACAACACTCGGTGGAAGCAGTGATCGTATGACCAGTACCGCAACCGTCCCGCAGCTGAAGGCTGCCGCAGGGGCCACCTTCCTTGTCTTCGGCATCAACGGCCTGGTCTTCGCCAGCTGGGCCGCCCGGATCCCCGCGGTGACGGAGATCCTGAACATCACCGCCGGGCAAATGGGAACGCTGCTGCTGTGCCTGGCGGTCGGCTCGCTGATCGCGCTGCCCACGGCCGGGTTCGTCGTCGGCCGGATCGGCACCGCGAACACCGTCCGGAGCGCCGGACTTGTGGCCGCGGCGGCCGGCGTCGCCGTGGCATTCTCGCTGATGGCCGCTTCCGTCCCGGGGACGGCGATCGCCCTCTTCTTCTTCGGAATCGGCGTCGGGTTGTGGGATGTTTCGCAGAACATTGAAGGTGCCGACGTCGAACACCAGCTCGGGCGCACCATCATGCCGCAGTTCCACGCGGCTTTCAGCGGCGGCGCGTTCGTGGGCGCCCTGATCGGCGCTGGCCTGTCCACCCTGGGCGTCGGCCTCCCGGCACACCTCCTGGTCATCGCCGCCGTCGTTGCCGTCCTGACCACAGTGGCCCCGCGGTACTTCCTGCCGCATGAGGCCGCAGAAGCCTCCACCGCAGGGGACCTGGAGGCCGGCAAGGGCGGCTCGGCCTGGCGGGACGGCCGCACGCTGCTGATCGGCGTCGTCGTCCTGGGCGCCACCCTGACTGAAGGCGCCGGCAACGACTGGATTGCCAAAGCCGCTGTTGACGGCCTGGGCGCCGAACAATCCACGGGGGCGCTGCTGTTCGCCGCCTTTGTGCTGGCCATGACCGCCATGCGCTTCTTCGGCGGCCGCGCGATCGACGCCTACGGCCGTGTGGCCGTGCTGCGCGCCAGCATGGCCGCGGCAACCGCGGGCCTCTGCCTCTTCGTCTTCGCGGGAACCATCTGGCTGGCCGCGGCCGGTGCCGTGCTCTGGGGCGTGGGGGCCGCGCTGGCATTTCCGATCGGCATGTCCGCCGCGGCGGATGACCCCAGGAAGGCAGCAGCGCGGGTGTCCGTCGTGTCCACCCTGGGCTACATCGCGTTCCTCGCCGGGCCGCCCCTGTTGGGCTATCTGGGAGATCTGACCGGCATCAGGACGGCCCTGCTGGCGATCGGAATCCCGATCCTCGTGGCCCTGCTGCTCGCCGGTGCCGCGAAGCCGCTGCCCTCGAGGTAGCAAGCCCCGCTACGCCCGCTACGCCCGCTGCGGCCTCGCTAGGCTCCCCGCTGCCGTCGTGTGTTTCCGCCTCTGGCACGCAGTGTCCGGCAGTATGGTGGTCAGATGCGAACCATGCTGAAGAAGGCTCCAGGCCGCTTGTCGACGTTCGACCGCAAACTGGTGCGCGCCGTCTCCAATCTGCCCGCCGGCGGCCACGATGAGTTCTTCCGCCGCCTGTCCGCAGCTGCCAACAATGGCAAACTCTGGTTCGGCGTTGCCGGAGTGATGGCGCTTGTGCCCGGGAAGACGCGGCGGGCAGCCCTCCATGGGCTCCTTGCGCAGGGCGTGGCATCGGCCGTGACAAACCTGGCGTTCAAGACCCTCCTGCCCCGGACCCGTCCCCTGCCCGAACACCTTCCGGTGTTCCGCTTCGTCAACCCGCAGCCGACGAGCTCATCGATGCCCTCGGGCCATTCCGCCTCCGCGGTGGCCTTCGCCCTGGGAGTCGGCCTGGTCCGCCCGGCGCTGGGGGCGGCGCTGGCCCCCGTCGCGGCCGGCGTGGCCTACTCACGGGTCCACACGGGGGCCCACTGGCCCTCGGATGTGCTCTTTGGTTCGGCGATCGGCGCCGGGGCGGCCATGGTGACGCGGAAATGGTGGCCCGTCCGGCCGCCCTTCCCGGAAACCCGCCGCAGTACAGTCCGTGCCGAGGAACTCCCGGACGGCCAGGGACTTTGCATCGGGATCAATACCCTCGGCGGGTCCTATGCTGACGAGACCGTTGCCACCCTGCAGAAGACATTCCCCAAGGCGTATATAAAGGAAATCGGGCAGGACGAGTCCGTTGAGGCCGGCATCGCAGGGATTGCGACCCGGTCGGGCATCGAGGCCCTGGGCGTCTGGGGCGGCGATGGCACCGTGGGCGCCGCAGCGGCCGCCGCCGTCGAACATTCCCTTCCGCTGCTGGTGCTCCCCGGCGGGACGCTGAACCACTTCGCCCGCGACGCCGGGACGCCCACCTTGATGGCGGCGGTGCAGGCGGCCTCAAACGGCGACGCCGCCGTGGCCGACGTCGGCCACGTGAGGGTCGAACGAGGGCTCCCCGACAGCCCGGAGCACCTCGAACTGACCATGCTCAACACGGCCAGCATCGGCCTCTACCCGAACCTGGTCCGCCGGCGGGAGCAGCTCCAGCCGGCACTCGGAAAACCCCTGGCCGGAATCGTGGCGATGCTCCGGACCTTCGCCGCCGGCACCCCCACCAGCCTGGTCGTCAACGGCGTGCGGCACCGGCTGTGGATCCTCTACATCGGCCGCGGCCGCTACTACCCCCGCGACCACGCGCCGCTCGTACGCCCCGTGCTCTCGGACGGGGTCCTGGACCTGCGGATGATCACCGCTGATGAGCCGTTCGCCCGGCTGCGGCTGCTCTGGGCCGTGCTCACCGGCACCGTGGCCACGTCCGGCATCACCCACCTCAGCGAAACCGACCGAATCACCGTGGAACCCGGAAACGGGCCCATGGTCCTCGCCGTCGACGGCGAGGTGGTGCCGGGGGTGCGGAGCGTGGAGATCACCGTCCGGGGCGGCGCGCTGACCTATTACTCGCCCCTCGACTGAGCCCGGGCAGACCCGCGGGCGGGCCCGCCAGGCCTCCGGCCGAACGTCGGGGGCCGGGGGCGTCATCCTCCCGGACTACCCTGATTCGCCCCTGAATCATCCCTGAGACCGGCGAAAACCGCCGGCGGTGTCGGTAGCGTGGGGTGCAGACGGGCCCGTGATCGCGGTGACCCGGACATATCTCCCGCTACGCAAAGGAACGCTTCCATGATCGAAGCACGAGGCCTGACCAAGGTTTACGGCGACAAGACCGCCGTCGCCGGTGTCAACTTCACCGTCGAAGCCGGCCGGGTCACCGGCTTCCTGGGGCCGAACGGGGCCGGAAAATCCACCACCATGCGCATGATCATGGGACTGGACCGGCCGACGTCGGGCTCGGTGACCGTCAACGGTGCGCCCCTGGCCGACCACGCTGCGCCGCTGCGCGACGTCGGCGCGCTGCTGGACGCCAAGGCCGTCCACACGAGCCGCTCCGCCTACAACCACCTGCTCGCCATGGCCGCGACGCACAGCATCCCCAAAAAGCGGGTCCACGACGTCATCGAGATGACCGGGCTCGCTGAGGTGGCCGGGAAGAAGGTCCGGGGCTTCTCGCTCGGCATGGGCCAGCGCCTGGGCATCGCCGCCGCCCTCCTGGGCGACCCGCAGACCGTCATCCTGGACGAGCCCGTCAACGGTCTTGACCCCGAGGGCGTGGTGTGGGTCCGCAATCTGGCGAAGTATCTTGCCTCCGAGGGGCGCACGGTCTTCCTCTCCAGCCACCTCATGAGCGAAATGGCCGTCACGGCGGACCACCTGATCGTGATCGGCCGCGGGAAGATCATCGCGGACGCCCCGATCCAGGAGATCATCACCGGGAAGGGCCAGAGCCGCGCGCGCGTCCGCACCGACCAGCCGGACCGGCTCATGCAGCTGCTCGCCGGCGCCGGCGTCTCGGTGGAGGTCCAGGAACGCGAGCTCCTCGAAGTCACGGGCCTGGACCCGCGGCAGATCGCCACCGCAGCCCTGGATAACCACGTCATGATCTACGAACTCACCCCGCTGCAGGCCAGCCTCGAGGAGGCCTACATGGAACTGACCAAGGATGAGGTCGAATACCACTCGCTGATCACCACGGGCGCCGTTCCCGTCGAAGCCGGAGGCAACTAAGCCATGAGCTCCACAACCGTTGAATCCACGCCCTCCCGCGGCGCCGACACCTCCGCCCAGCGCTCCGGAAACGGCACCAGTTCCGGCCCCGGCCCCAGCTTCCTGAGGGTCCTCAACTCCGAATTCATCAAGTTCCGCACCCTGCTCTCCACGCTGATCCTGCTCGGCTCCACAATCGTCGTCATTGTTGGAATCGGCGCCCTCGCGGCCTGGGGCATCGGCCAGGCGCTGCAGGCCTCCGGCTCGAATCCGCAACGTTCCGCGGCATTGGCCGCCCAGGGCGACATCGCGGCATCGGCACCCAGCGCGGGGATCTCGTTCGCGCAACTGATTCTTGGTTCCCTGGCCGTGCTGATCATCAGCTCCGAATTCACCACGGGAATGGCGCGGTCCACATTTACCGCCGTCCCGAAACGAATCCCGGCCTTCGTCGCCAAACTCCTCGTCGTCGTGGTCTCGGCGTTCCTGGTCACTGCCGTTTCGCTCTACCTCGCCGGCCTGGTGGCGGTGCCGATCTTCGACCAGTACGGCCACACGCTGGACGTCTCCAGCGGGCAGTACTACCGGACCCTGCTGATCAACAGCGTTTATGTTGCCGCCGTCGCAGCGATCGGCATGGCCCTCGGCGCCCTGATCAGGAACTCCGCCGGCGGCATCATGAGCCTGGTGGGCATCTTCTTTGTGCTTCCGATCGCGCTGCAGATCATCCAGGGCGACTTCGTCAAGGAACTGCGCAAGTTCATCCCGGACAACACGCTGGCACCCATGACCGCCGCCGAACATCTCCCGGACACCCTGGAGGCCTGGCAGGCCGGCCTGGTGCTGGGCGCCTGGGTGGTCATCCCGCTGCTCCTGGCAGGATTCATGCTCAAGAAGCGGGACGTCTAGGCCGGCGCCACGCGCCCAGCGCCTAGGCTCGGAGCATGATTGATGCTGTGTCTGTAAGGGACGCGTCAGCCGGTTCGGCTGACGCGTTCCTTGCCGAACTCACCGCACGCCGCCGCGGCCGGCTCCGGCGCTACCTGCTGGCCAACCCGCGGGTCATGGATGTCCTGGTGGTGCTCTGCTACCTGCTCCTGGTCACGCCCACCGCGGTAGAGTCGGTCACCCACGGCGACTGGCCGGTGGCCGTACTTCTTGCGGCGGCCGCACCCGTCCTGCTCTTCCGGCGGGCCTATCCCGTACGGGTGGTGGCGGCCGTGGGGGTACTGGAACTGGCCGTCACGTTCCTGCACCCCTGGGGATCCAACGTCTCCGCCGGGCTCTGGTTCTCGCTGTACGCCGTCGCCGTGGTCCGCTCGCGGCGGTTCGCCCTGACGGCCCTGGCCCTGACCACCGCCCCGCTGGTCCTCGTATACTTCCTGCTGGCCGTGGGCCCGCTGGATGGGCGGCTCCCGGACATGGCAGTCCGCACGCCGGAGAATTTCCAGCTGATCACCAGCATCGCCGCCGGCATCGGCATCACCCTTTCCAACGTGATTGCCACGGGGATCGGAATTTCGGTCCGGCAGCGCCGCGAGCATGAGCAGGAGATTGCCGCATGGGCCGCCCGGGCCCAGCAGCTGGGCTCAGTCACCGAACGGAACCGGATCGCCCGTGAAATGCACGACGTCGTGGCCCACTCCCTGACGGTCATGATCAGCCTGTCCGATGGCGCCGCCGTCGTCCTCAAGAAGGATCCCGCGCGCGCCGCCGGCGTCCTCGAGGAACTCTCCCGGACGGGACGCACGGCTCTGGCCGACATGCGGCGCGTCCTGGGCGTGCTCCGCGAGGATTCTGCCGCGGGAAACGCCCCGCGCGAGCCGCTGGTGGCCGGAGACGGACTGGCCACGCTGCTCGAGGGTTTTCGCACCGCAGGACTGCCGCTGCACTACACCCACACCGGCCCGTCGCTGCCCGGGGATGCGGCGTTCCAGCTGACCGTGTACAGGATCGTGCAGGAATCGCTGACCAACGTGCTGCGCTACGGCCGTGCGCTCAGCCGGGTGGATGTCAGCATTGCCCGCGACGGTTCCAGCGTGGTCATCGAAGTGGTCGACGACGGCCGGGGCACAGTTGATCCCGGCGGTCACGGCGCCGGCCCGCAAGGCAAGACCGACTCCCTGGATTCGCTCGGCACCGGGCACGGAATCGACGGGATGCGGGAGCGGGCCAGGATCTACGCAGGCACCGTGCACGCCGGGCGCGCCGGCGACCGGGGCTGGCGGGTGCGTGCGGAACTGAACTGCAACGGGGACAATGCAACCGAAACAAGGGGGGACTATGGTCGACAAAGGACCGGTTCGCGTTCTGCTGGTGGATGACCAGCCGCTGCTCCGGATGGGGTTCCGCCTCATCTTGGAGGGTGAAGATGATTTGTGCATCGTGGGCGAGGCATCCAACGGCGCCGAAGCGGTCCGGTACGCCCGGGAGCTCGCGCCCGACGTCGTCCTGATGGATGTGCGGATGCCCGTCCTGGACGGGATCGAGGCCACCCGGGCCATCGCGGACTCGGGCTCCGACGCCAAGATCATCATCCTGACCACCTTTGACCTTGATGAATACGCCTTTGCGGGGCTGCGGGCGGGGGCCTCGGCCTTCCTGCTCAAGGACGTGGCGCCGGCGGAACTGATCAGCGCGGTGCGGGTTGTGGCCAGCGGTGACGCCGTTGTGGCGCCCCGGGTTACGCAGCGGCTGCTGGAGACCTACGTCCGGGGTGCCGGGGCGGTGGATCCTTCCGGGGGTACCGGTCCTGCCGGGGATGCCGGCCCTTCCGGGGCGGGCGGCGGCGGTCAGCGCACCGGCGGTCAGGGTGATGGGGCGGACGACGGCGGCCAGCCGGCCGGCAGCCCGGCACGGCCCGCGCGGGATCCCTTGCTGGAAGACCTGACGCCCCGCGAAAACGAGATGCTCGGAGCGCTGGCGGAGGGGCTCTCCAACGCCGAAATCGCGCACAGGTACTTCCTGTCCGAGGCCACGGTCAAGACGCACGTGCGCCGGATCCTGACCAAGCTCCACCTCCGGGACCGCGTCCAGGCCGTCGTCTACGCGTACGAGACCGGCCTGGTGGTGCCGAGCAACGCGGACTACTGACGGGGGCTGCCTGCCGGCGGTGCCGAACGGTTACCGGCGGGTAGTGCCTGAAGCAGTGGTTTCAGGCACATTGCCGAATTGCCAATGGGGCAACTTTGGTTGCCTTGGAGGCTCTTTTGTTGGGGAATGGCCCGGTCCTGCCCGCCGTCATTTGTGGGATTGCACAAGACGGAGCGTGCGCCGGGCGGTCTAGTGTGAAACGACACTGTGGTCCGCCGCACAGCATGGGTTCGATTCCGTGCCGGCAACGAGCGGGCCTGAACCCCCCACGAAGGACGGCGCTTCCATGCCCGCTGACCAACAGCTCTCAAAATCCCTGAAACCCAGGCACCTGTCCATGATCGCCATCGCCGGTGTAATCGGCGCCGGACTGTTTGTCGGTTCGGGTGCGGCGATCCAGCAGGCCGGCCCGGGCATCCTGGTGGCCTACGCCGCGGCGGGTCTAGTCGTCATCCTCGTCATGCGGATGTTGGGCGAGATGGCTGCGGCCAACCCGGAAACCGGCTCGTTTTCCACGTACGCGGACAAGGCGCTGGGCCGCTGGRCAGGGTTCAGCATCGGCTGGCTCTACGCCTGGTTCTGGATCATCGTCCTTGGCATCGAGGCCACGGCAGGGGCGGCCATCATGCACCGCTGGGTTCCGGGCATCGACCAGTGGGTGTGGGCGCTTGCCCTGATGGTGCTGCTGACGCTGACCAACCTCGGGTCCGTGAAGTCCTACGGTGAGTTCGAGTTCTGGTTCGCTTCCATCAAGGTCGCGGCAATCGTGCTCTTCCTGCTCTTCGGTGTCGCCGCGATCCTCGGCTTCATCCCCGGTGTTCCGGCCCCCGGACTGGACAATCTGATCGGCAACGGCGGGTTCATGCCCAACGGCCCGGGCGCCGTCCTGGCCGGCATCCTCGTGGTCGTGTTCTCCTTCTTCGGGGCGGAAATCGCCACCATCGCCGCCGGCGAATCCGAGAACCCGGTTGATGCCGTCAAGAAGGCCGTGAAGTCCACCGTCTGGCGCATCCTCGTCTTCTACATCGGCTCCATCGCCATTGTGGTCACCCTGCTGCCCTGGAACTCCGCGTCCGTCGCCAAGAGCCCCTACGTTGCGGTCATCGAACTGTTCGGCATCCCCGGCGCCGGAACCATCATGGACGTCGTGGTCCTGACCTCGGTGCTCTCCTGCCTGAACTCGGGCCTCTACACCGCCAGCCGCATGCTCTTCTCGCTCTCCCGCCGCGGCGACGCCCCCAAGTCATGGATGCGGATTTCCAAGCGCGGCGTGCCTGCAGCTGCAGTGCTGGCCTCCACGGTGGTCGGCTTCGTCACCGTGGGCCTGAACTACATCGCCCCGGACACGGTCTTCCTGTTCCTGGTCAACACCTCCGGCGCCATCGCGCTGTTCGTCTGGCTCGTGATCGCCTCCTCCCAGCTGATCCTGCGCCGCCGCATGGGCGCCGCCGCCAAGGACCTCCAGCTGAAAATGTGGCTCTTCCCGTACCTGACCTGGTTGTCCATCGTCAGCATCGTCGCCCTCCTGATCGGCATGGTGATCCTGGAATCCACCCGCGAATCGCTGCTGCTCTCGCTCGCCCTCGCCGCCGTCGTGGTGGGAATCGGAGTCTTCCGATACCGCAGGAACGGCGCCCAGGCCGCCGTTCCCGCAGCCGGTGACGCCACTGGTGCCGCCGGGACCCCTGCCGGGGATGCTGCGGTGATTGGCGCCGAAGCCCAGGTGGTTGACGCTGAGGACGCCACGGTGGGTGCCCGCCCGGTGTCGTAAGCCGCCAGTTCACCGGAGCACCCACCCCAGCACCACCTCACCACTGGACATGCCCTCCCCCGGATCTGAAGAGTGGACATAATGCCATCATGTCCATTCCCTGGCACGTGGCGAGGGCATGTCCGTGCGCATCAGGGGACATGTCCCTTCTTGGGGCCCAGGGGAGCGCATGTCCGGTGCACCAGGGGACATATCCCTTCCCGGGGTCGTGGAGAGCGCATGTCCAGCCTTGCCGACGCGGGACCTGTCCGGACTTTGCCGCAGGCGGAGAGCAATTTCTGAGGAATGAAATCCGGACATGCCCTCGCTCGGAAACCAAGGCTGGACATAATGCCATCATGTCCAGTCCCTGGAACCTGGGGAGGGCATGTCCGTGCGCACCAAGGGGCATGTCCGGTCGCTGCGCTGGCAAAGGGGCATGTCCAGCAAGGCCACAGCCGCTTCACAGGAAAGGGCTAGCCAGCCCATAGTGCCGCCGGGTTCCATGGGACCATGACAAAAACGCCCCAGCCCCCGCACGAGCAGCATCCCAACCACGACCGCGGCCTGGAGTTCGACCTCTCCACGCTCATGAGCCGCCGCTCGCTGGGCATGTTCCTGGGCGCGGGAACCGCAGCCGCCCTGGCAGCCTGCAGCCCGGCCGGCACCAGCGGCAGTTCGACGTCGGCCTCGTCCGCCGAGGCTTCGGCGGCCACAGCTCCGGCGACGTCGGCCGCGGCGGCAGCAACGCCGTCGGCCTCGTCCACTCCGACGCTGACCCGTGCGATCGCCGAATGCGGCGCAGAAATCCCTCAGGAAACCGCGGGTCCCTACCCTGGCGACGGTTCCAACGGCCCCAATGTCCTGGAGGCCTCCGGGGTGGTCCGCCAGGACATCACCTCCAGCTTCGGCACCGCCACCAGCACCGCCGAGGGCGTGCCGCTGACGGTCACACTGACCCTGCTCGACAACGCCAACGGCTGCACGCCGCTGGCCGGAGCCGCCGTCTACGCCTGGCACTGCGACCGCGACGGCAAATACTCCATGTACGATTCCGGGCTCCAGAACGAGAACTACCTCCGCGGCGTCCAGGAGGCAGACGCCAACGGGCAGGTCACGTTCAAAACCATCTACCCCGGGGCATACAGCGGCCGCTGGCCGCACATCCACTTTGAAGTCTTCGAGTCCATGAGCAATGCGACGGCGGCCGGCCAGGTCCTGGCCGTGTCCCAGATCGCGCTGACCGAGGCGGCCTGCAAGGAGGTCTACGCGTCGGCCGGCTACGAAACTAGTGCCCAGAACTTCCCCCGAACCACACTGAAATCCGACAACGTCTTCGGCGACGACGGCGGCATCTACCAGCTGGCCGCCATGAGCGGCTCGGTAACCGCGGGCTACACCGCAGGTCTCAACGTCACCGTCTAGCCACAGCGGCGGATCCGAGCCACAGCGGCGGAGCCGGCCCGGCGGCGGCGGCACGGCCTTGGCACAGCGGCGTGTCCGGCGCACCCCGGGGCCGGGTGCGGGCCGGGCTAGACTCGGAGCCATGCCAACACCGAGCACCGCAGCAGAGCACATCCAGGACCTCGGCGCGTATGTCAGCGCGTCGCCGTCGAGCTTCCACGCCGTCCACGAGGCCGCGCGCCGGCTGGATGCTGCGGACTTTACGGGCCTGGATGAACTGCACGCGTGGCCGGAACCCGGAGCCGCCGGAGCCGCCACGGCCGGCAAGTTCTACGTGATCCGCGACGGCGCCCTCATCGCCTGGGTGGTGCCTGCCGGCGCCGGCCCGACCACCGGCTTCAACATCCTGGGCGCGCACACGGATTCGCCGTCCTTCAAACTCAAGCCGAAGCCCACAACGGGCAAGTTCGGCTGGCTGCAGGCCGGCGTCGAGGTCTATGGCGGACCGCTCCTGAACTCCTGGCTGGACCGCGAACTCCAGCTCGCCGGCCGCCTGGTCATGCGCGACGGCACGCAGCACCTGACGGCCACGGGCCCGCTGCTGCGCTTCCCGCAGCTCGCCATCCACCTGGACCGGGCCGTGAACGAGGGCCTGGCCCTGGACAAGCAGCAGCACATGAATCCAGTCTATGGCCTGGGCGATCCCGCCGGCGAGGACCTCCTCGGGCTCCTCGCGGACCGGGTCGCCGGTGCCACCGTGGATCCGGCCCAGATCGGCGGGTACGACGTCGTCATCGCGGACACCCAGGCCCCGGCGGTCTTCGGCGCGCGGGGCGAATTCTTTGCCTCCGGCCGGCTCGACAACCTCTCCGCGACCCACGCCGGGCTCACGGCGCTGATCGCCCACGCCGGCACGCCGCTGCCGGACGGTGCACCCATCGCCGTGCTGGCCGCCTTCGACCACGAGGAAATCGGCTCAGCATCCCGTTCCGGCGCGTGCGGACCCATCCTCGAGGACGTCCTGGTGCGGATCTCCGACGGGCTCGGTGCCTCGGCCAGCCAGCGGCGGCAGGCCTTCGCGGCGTCGTTCTGCGTCTCGGCGGACGCGGGCCATGCCGTGCACCCGAACTATCCGGAACGGCACGATCCGGCCAACCGGCCCGTCCTCAACGGCGGGCCGCTGCTGAAAATCAATGCCAACCAGCGCTACGCGACCGACGCCACCGGCGCCGCCCTCTGGGCGCGGCTGTGCACCGACGCCGGGATTCCGTACCAGGAATTCGTCTCCAACAACGTGATGCCGTGCGGCTCGACGATCGGCCCGCTGACCGCCACCCGACTGGGAATCCGGACGGTCGACGTCGGTGTTCCCCTGCTCTCGATGCACTCGGCGCGCGAGCTTTGCGGCGTCCAGGACCCGCACCGGCTGGCCACGGTGACGCGGACGTTTTTCCGGACGGCGGCGTAAGGTCCCGGTACGGACTACGCGGCGACCCCGACCACGAGGTTGATGGTGGTAGCCAGGATGATTGTCCCAAAGAGGTAGGACAGCAGGCTGTGCTTGAGCGCCTCTGCCCGGATGCCATGGTTCTTGAGGGCGGTGTCTGAAACCTGGTATGTCATGCCAAGGCTTGTGGCCAGGTACGCGAAGTCGGTGTACTGCGGCGGCCGGGTCTGGTTGAAGTCGATGCCGCCCACCGCGGAGCCTGCTTTCCGTCCCGTGCCGTAGTACAGCTCGGCATAGCGCAGTGTGAAGAGGGTCTGGACGAGCGTCCAGGACAGTGCCACCGAGACCACCGCGAGCAGGCCGCCCCCGATCCGGGACACGAAGTCGGTGTTGTTGTGGGAATCCACGATGACCGCCGCTGCCGCGCCCAGGCTGGCCACATTTGCCCCCAGAATGAGCAGGTCCGTGGTGCTCCGGGATGGATCCTCCGCTGTGGCGTGCAGCCGTGTATCTGCCGGATCGAGGCCCCCGATGACCAGCCAGACCCAGACGATGTAGGTCAGGGCAGCCCCGCACCAGCCAATCGTGGGAGCCTGTACCCAGTGCCCCGCCACTCCGGCTGCGGTCGCGGCAAGCAACCCCGCCAGCAGCATGACGGCGAAACGCAGGCGGCTCTTCCTGGTGCGCACAGCACCTCGGTGCGGGGATCCGGTGTTCATTCCCTGATCATGGCATGCCGACGGCGGCAACCGCCGCAACGGTTATCCACATGCCCCTCCGGTACTCTTCCGGGCCTGGCCGCAGGGCCGTACGGTGGGGGCACGGAATCGCCGAAACCGGCGCGGATGCACTAAGCTATTGAAGTCTGTGCTGCGCCCTGCCTCCGATCCGGTGGCCGGGCATTGCATGGCACCGCAAATGAACCTCCTGTTACGGAAATGCCGTAACCGCTTAGCCCAAAGGAGGTGGGTTCACATATGCGTCCTTACGAATTGATGGTAATCATCGACCCCGAGGTCGAAGAGCGTGCCGTTGAGCCGTCGCTTCAGAAGTTCCTGAACGTCATCACCAACGATGGTGGAACCATCGAAAAGGTTGACATCTGGGGCCGTCGTCGCCTGGCTTACGAAATCCAGAAGAAGTCCGAAGGTATCTACGCCGTGGTGAACTTCACCGCTGAGCCGGCTACCGCCAAGGAACTTGACCGCCAGCTGAGTCTCAACGAGACCATCATGCGCACCAAGATCACCCGCCCCGAAGAGCAGAAAGTTGTTGCTGAGTAATTCAGCGATCAACCTTCAATCTTTATCCCCGCAGGAACGCACAAGGAGGCAGTAGATGGCAGGCGAAACCACTATCACGGTTGTCGGTAACCTCACCAATGACCCCGAACTCAGGTTCACACCGTCCGGTTCGGCCGTAGCGAATTTCACCATCGCTTCTACTCCCCGCACCTTCGACCGGCAGTCCAATGAGTGGAAGGACGGGGAAACCCTGTTCCTCCGCGCGTCGGTCTGGCGCGAAGCAGCCGAAAACGTCGCCGAATCCCTGACCAAGGGCATGCGCGTGATCGTCTCCGGCCGCCTGAAGAGCCGTTCCTACGAAACAAAAGAAGGCGAGAAGCGCACCGTTATCGAGCTCGAGGTCGACGAGATCGGCCCGAGCCTGCGGTACGCCAATGCCAAGGTCAACCGCACCCAGCGCTCCGGCGGTCAGGGTGGACAGGGTGGCTTCGGCGGCGGCAACAGCGGTGGCTTCGGTGGCGGCCAGGGTGCAAACCAGGGCGGCAACACCGGCGGACAATGGGGCGGCAACCAGCCCGCCGCGCAGGAAGACCCGTGGGCCACGCCCGGGGTCAGCAATGCGGGCGGCGGCTGGGGCAACGGCCCGGATTCCGAACCTCCCTTCTAAACAACATCTAAGGTCCGGCAACGAAAACCGCCGGGACGCCGCAAGGCGCCCGGGTGCAGACCGCGCCGGATCACCACCATCCCGTGGATCAATATCCACGGGCTCCATCGAATAGGAGCTCCACGATGGCTAAGGCTGAACTCCGTAAGCCCAAACCAAAGTCCAACCCCTTGAAGGCCGCTGACATCACTGTCATCGACTACAAGGACGTAGCATTGCTGCGCAAGTTCATCTCCGACCGCGGAAAGATCCGCGCCCGTCGCGTCACTGGCGTCACGGTGCAGGAACAGCGCAAGATCGCCCAGGCAATCAAGAACGCCCGCGAAGTTGCTCTGCTGCCCTACTCCGGCGCTGGCCGCGGTTAAGGGAAGGGATTAACTAAAATGGCAAAGCTCATTCTGACCCACGAAGTAACCGGTCTCGGTGCTGCTGGCGACGTTGTCGAGGTCAAGGACGGTTACGCACGTAACTACCTGCTGCCCCGCAACTTCGCCCTGACCTGGTCCAAGGGTGGCGAGAAGCAGGTTGAGTCCATCAAGGCTGCCCGCGTTGCCCGCGAGCACGCTTCCCTGGAAGACGCTCAGAAGCAGGCTGCTGCACTCTCCGCCAAGCCGGTCAAGCTGGTCGTCAAGGCTGGCGCAACCGGACGCCTGTTCGGCACCGTCAAGCAGGGCGACGTGGCCGACGCTGTTGAGGCCGCTGGCCTGGGCCGCATCGACAAGCGCAAGGTTGAACTGCCGGCACACATCAAGTCGACCGGTTCCTACCAGGCAAACGTCCGTCTGCACGACGACGTTTCCGCTGTGATCGAACTCGACGTCGTCGCAGGCAAGTAGTCTTTCGACTCCCGGCCTCACCGGCCAGGCAGTCCTGAACTGCTGGAAGGCCCCCGCCTCCGGACCCCTTTGAGGGACCGAAGGCGGGGGCCTTCCGCTTTAACTTCCGCTTTAACTGTCACGCGGGGCGGATTCGCCTTAGCCGTGGTGCAGCACCGTGGTGACGTGCCGATAGCCGTGCCGGATCAGATCCGCCAGCACGGCCTCGTCGACGTCGTCGAGTTTGTTGACGTACAGGCAGCCGGCACCGAGCTTGTGCTTGCCCAGCCGGCCGAGCAGATCGTTAGCCTCCGGCCCGTCGGTGAGCCCGTAGAGCGACAGGCTGGATTTCCTGGGCGATAATCCGATCGCAGGGGCATCACCTTCCCTTCCGCTCGCGTACTTGTAGTGGTAGCGGCCGAAGCCCACGATGGTTGGGCCCCACATTTCCGCCGCTTCCCCCGTGATTCCGGACATCAGCGTGAGCAGCCGCAGCCCGTCGCCGCGCCGGACCGGGTGCTCGACGGCGGCCAGGAACTCCTCGACAGACGCGCCGGTTGCCTGCGTTTTGTTTTCAGCCATGAGGGCAGTCTTCCAGAGCGCGGAATCCCTGTCAGTCGGCGCGGCCTGTGGGGGAGCGAAAGCCCGGGAATAAATCCACGCCTCGGGCCCTTGAAAGGGTAGATGCAAACGCATGTATTAGCGTTGCTGACCTGGATTCAACTTAGGAGCACTCCGTGGAAACCCGCCGTATCACCGTTATCTCCGCCGGACTGGGCGTCCCGTCGTCGAGCCGTCTGCTGGCCGACCAGCTGGCGGCGTCTGCCGAGCGGCAGCTTGCCGCGGCGGGCTACGCCGCCGATGTCGAGGTCGTGGAACTCCGGGACCTCGCCGTGGACATCGCCAACAACTTCGTAACCGGCTATGCGGCTCCGCGGCTGGCCGAAGTGATCGCCGGCGTCCATGCCTCCGACGGCATCATCGCCGTCAGCCCCGTGTTCAGCGCCTCCTACAGCGGGCTTTTCAAATCCTTCATCGATGTCCTCGATCCCAAGTCGCTGGAGGGCAAGGCGGTCATGCTGGGCGCCACCGCGGGCACGGACCGGCACCAGATGGTGCTGGACTTTGCGATGCGGCCGCTTTTCACCTACCTGCGCACCAGGATCGCGGCCACCGCTGTTTTCGCCGGGCCCCAGGACTGGGGCAACAACGACGACGGCGGCTCGCCGCTCTCGGCGCGGGTGGACCGGGCAGCGGGGGAGTTTGTCAGCCTGCTGCAGGACTCAGGGCCGCAGCAGAAGCCGGCGCCCCTGGAGTCGCTGCCGTTTGAGCAATTGCTCGCCGGCATCTCGGGTACGCGGTAGCGCCGGAACGGGAGTCGTGCTCAGTCGCCGAGCAGGGCGATGAATTCCCTGGCCTGCTTCATGGAAATATCCGAGTGGCGGGTCAGGGCCGTCGCTGCGGCCTCGGTGTCGCCGCTCTTGGCGAGAGTGCGGATCCTGCCGTAAATCTCATCATTGAGCATATTGCTGCTCACCTCGCGCGTGACATCTCCCTTGCTGGCGATGGCGCGGTAGCGGTACGGGAACCGCTGCGGCACGTCCTCCTCGTCCGCAACGGCTTCCGGTGCGGCCTCGGGGGCCCGGTAGGGCTGGGGGTGCGCCGCCAGGGCCGCGACGGCGTCGCGGGACGCCCGGAGGCCCTCACCGGTGGCCTCGAGGTACACCTTGATGGCGGCCATGGCCTGCCCCTGGGCTATCAGTGCGTAAAGCCGCCGGTGCTGCTCCTCGTTGAGCCTGGCGGCCGCGGCGCGGGCCAGGTCGGCGGAGTCGGGCGCCGGCTGCGGCATGGACGAGGGCGTGGGGCGTTCGCCGCGGCGGCTCCAGGCCCGGACCCCTATCAGCACCCCTGCGGCCACTAGGACCAGGATCAGTACGGGAATGAGCAGCGAATCCATGCGCTAGAGCCGTTCTACGTAATTCTTGGCGGTCTTGTGGTCCGAGTGCGTCGCCTGCTGCAGCATCCGCGTGGCCTTGATCTTGTGGCCGCTGCGGGCCATCGACTGAAGCTCCAGGAAGAGTTGGGGGCTGAGCTGTCCGAAGGCGAGCAGGGTGTCCTGGTGGCCGGGGCGGGCCCCGGCAAAGGTCGCGGCGCTGTGGGCCAGCAGGGCGGAGCGGGCGTGGTCGGCCTGTTGTGACTGCTGCGCGGAGTTCTGGCTAGGACGGGTGGTCGCTTCGATCTTGGCGCGGGCAGCAACCGCAGCCTGGACCTGCGCCGAGTAGTGCGCCTGTGACTTCACCGCCAGTTCCCGCTGGTAGCGCTCTGCGTCGGAAATGCCGAAATTCCGCGGTTTCAGTGCCGTGACCATCGCCCAGAGCACCGCCGTCAGAATGAGGGCAGGCAACATGACTATCAGTACATCGGCCATGCTTAGAGCTTATGCCAGATTGCGGTTATCCACAGCATATTCCGCACCGCACGTACAGTGCCTCCGCGGCCGGCGTCAATTCGGCGCTGCGGCGTGAGTCCGGCCACAAAATTCGTGCATTGGGCGGCAAATATGGCCTGCGGTGCGGTGCTGAATCCCCAGCCGCAAGGTACAGGCTGTGGATGAAGCTTGGTGGAAAATCTTTTGTGTCCACAACATGAATCCAATGTTTCTGCAGGTCAAGGGCGGATTGCGGACACAAGTTTTTTTCTATCCACAGCCCTACCCACAGACTGTGCACAAGCATCCGGCAGTAGTGCACAGGTTATCCACAGGGGAGTGGGGTGGCCGGGTTGGTGCCTGCCCGATCGGCGGATAACGTTGCAGGGTATCGGGCCTTGGAAGCGGAAAATCCTGTGGCTGCCGGGTGGTGCCCGCAAGGAACCCGCCCCCGGATCCCGGTGGCTCTGCAGCCTCACCAGCGCTGTGGATAACGGCGGTGCGGCGGACCGGCGGGAACTGTCGGAGCTGACTGATAAGAATTGAGCGGCCGGCATGCGCCGGGTTTGCCGCTGGGCATCACCGCAGTTCAGCATCACCGCAGTTTGGCGCCACCGCCGGTCGGTGTCACCGCAGTTCAGCATCAACGCAGTTTGGCATCACAGCGGCTGGGCCTCGAGGCACAGCGCTTACGCGCCGCGGCGAACGGATATCCGCCACGGCTCACTATGGAGGACGCAGTTTTGTCAGTTACGCATCTGGACTCAGTCGAGGGTACGCGGGGAGCCGAGGGCAGCCGCAAGCCCCCGCAGGACATTCCCGCGGAGCAGTCAGTCCTGGGCGGCATGATGCTGTCCAAGGACGCGATTGCCGACGTCGTCGAGATCCTGCGTGGCCAGGACTTCTACCGTCCGGCCCACGAAACCATCTACGAGGCGATCATCGACCTCTACGGCCGTGGCGAGCCCGCGGACGCCGTGACGGTCTCGGACGAGCTGACCAAGCGCGGCGAGATCAACCGGATCGGTGGCCCGGCCTACCTGCACGAGCTGATCCAGACCGTTCCCACCGCTGCAAACGCCGGCTACTACGCCGAAATCGTGGCCGAACGGGCCGTGCTCCGCAGGCTGGTCAACGCCGGCACCAAGATTGTCCAGCTCGGCTACGGACAGGACGGCGAGGTAGAAGACCTCGTCAACCAGGCCCAGGCCGAGGTCTACGCCGTCGCCGAACGCCGCACCGCCGAGGACTATGTGGTCCTCAAGGACGTCATGGAGTCCACGGTGGACGAGATCGAGGCCTCGGGGCACCGCGGCGAGGGCATGGTGGGCGTCCCCACCGGTTTCTACGAGCTCGATGAGCTGACCCATGGCCTGCACCCCGGCCAGATGATCGTCATCGCCGCCCGCCCGGCTGTCGGTAAATCCACGTTCGCCCTCGACTTCGCCCGTTCGGCCGCCATCAAGAACAACCTGGCCACGGTCATGTTTTCCCTCGAAATGGGCCGCAACGAGATCGCGATGCGCCTGTTGTCCGCCGAGGCGACCATCGGTCTCCAGGACCTCCGCAAGGGCACCATCAAGGACGAGCAGTGGTCCAAGATTGCCACCACCATGGGCCGCATGAACGATGCCCCGCTGTTCATCGATGACAGCCCCAACATGTCGCTGATGGAAATCCGGGCCAAGTGCCGGCGGCTCAAGCAGCAGCATGACCTCAAGCTCGTGATCCTGGACTACCTGCAGCTCATGAGCTCGGGCAAGAAGGTCGAATCCCGCCAGCAGGAGGTCTCCGAGTTCTCCCGAGCCCTGAAGCTGCTCGCCAAGGAACTCCAGGTCCCCGTGATCGCGCTGTCGCAGCTGAACCGTGGCTCCGAGCAGCGCCAGGACAAGCGCCCCATGGTCTCGGACCTGCGCGAGTCCGGCTCCATCGAGCAGGACGCCGACATGGTGATCCTGCTGCACCGCGAAGACGTCTACGACAAGGAGTCCCCGCGCGCCGGCGAGGCGGACATTCTGATCGCCAAGCACCGTAACGGTCCCACAAAGGACATTGTTGTGGCCTTCCAGGGCCACTACTCACGGTTCGCCAACATGGCGGCCGACGCCGGCGGGGGCGGCGGCTTCTAGCCCTCGCCGGCCGCGAGCAGGTGGTTGGGCAGCCGGTTCCCTGGCGCCCGGCCGCGGATTTCCAGCAGTTCGCGGGCGTGGGCGTGGAGCCGCTTGTCCTCGGCGGAGACCGGCACCCACTGCGGAACCGGGACCGAGGTGCCGGCTTCGTCGCGGGCCACCATGACGGTCAGGCAGTAGGTGGTGAGGTTCAGTTCGCGCCCCTTGGGGTCCCCCGAGCGGACATGGACGGCGATGTGCATCCCCTTCGTGCCGGTGTAGACAAGGCGAGCCTCCACCTCCACGACGTCGCCGATCAGCAGCGGCCGGTAGAACCGCACGCCGCCGGAAAACACGGCCACGGTGTCCTTCCCGCAGTAGCGGGAGGCGCAGACGTAGGCGGCCTCATCGATCCATTTCATCACGATGCCGCCGTGGACCTTGCCGCCCCAGTTCACATCCGTCGGCGCCGCCATGAACCGCAGCACCACCTGCTCTGCCGTGCCGGCGTCGGTATATTCCTGGCCGCTCATGGCCTCCACGATGTCCTCGCGGACCTTGATTCGGGCCAGCGCGTTGTCCCGTTGTTCGATTTCTTCGCCCGTCACCGGTTCAAACTGCGGCACCGGGATGGGCTTGCCGTCGGCGCCCACGGCCACGAAGATCACGATGCACTGGCTGCGCATGGTGGCGGGGCCACCCTTCGGATCGCCCGAGGACACGACCGTGCGGATGTGCATCGAGGACCGTCCGGTATAGACGATGGTGGCCTCGACCTCCACCATGTCCCCGCTGTTGACGGGGTCCGCGAAGTGGATATTCCCCACATAGGCCGTCACGCAGTAGGACTTGGACCAGCCGACGGCGGCGGCATAGGCGGCCTTGTCCACCCACTCGAGCACGGTGCCGGCGTCCACCGAGCCGCTGTGGCCGACATCGGTGGGGGCCGCCAGGAAGCGCAGGGTCACGGCATTGGGCGCATTCTCGCTCATGCTGTGAGTTTACTGAAGGGCCCGGCAGGTGCCGCGGACCGGCGACACAATCGCTGTCCGGGCCGCCATAACCCGATGATGTACGACGGCGGGCGGCCACCATAAGGTGACCGCCCGCCGTAGCTGAATATGTGCGCTGAAGAAGTGTGCCTGGGGAAGCGGGGGGACTAGGCCAGGACGCCGAGCTTGGAGCTGGCGCGGCCGAACAGCACCTTGTCCACGGAGACCTTGCCCGCGCCGACGAGGGCCACGGCCAGGGCTGCGGCGGCCAGCAGCAGCACCAGTTCGTAGCCGCCGGTGGCGGCGAACACTCCGGCGGAGGCGTGGACCAGGAACAGGGCGCCCAGCATGTCCACAGCGAGCAGAACGGCGAACACGCGGGTCAGGACGCCCAGAATCAGGGCGATGCCGCCGGCCAGTTCCAGGGTCGCGACCACCGGTGCGGCAACCTGTGCCGCGGGGACACCCATCTGGGTGAAGGCGGCCTGGGTGCCGGGGATGGTGAACTCGTAGAACTTCTGCCAGCCGTGGGCGGCGAACAGGAAGCCCGCGATGACGCGCAGGACGGTTCGGGCGGAGGTGGTCAGTGCGGGCTGGTTCATGGGAAATACCGTTTCGTAAGTAGGGGGCGCCGCGGCCGTGTGCCGCCGCGACTTCGGTTGCGCTCAAGATCAAGTCTTCCCGAGAATTGGTTGAAATGTCAACTAATATGGAAATGTGTGACGCCGGGAGTGCCGTTAGGGTGGATCCGTGCCCGCCTTGTCCCCGACCTCCGCCACCCTGCCGGCCGCCGCGAGCCGGAACCGGGAAATCCTGCGCCTTGCCGTCCCCGCTTTCGGCGCCCTGATCGCCGAACCGCTGTTCCTGCTGGCCGATTCGGCGATCGTCGGCCACCTCGGCGTGGCGCAGCTCGCCGGCGTCGGGCTGGCCTCCGCGGTGCTGCATACGGTGGTGGGCCTCATGGTCTTCCTCGCCTACTCCACCACCCCGGCCGTGGCGCGCGCGATCGGCAACGGCCAGCTGCCCAAGGCCCTCGCGGCCGGCCGCGACGGCGTCTGGCTGGCCCTGCTGCTCGGAATCGTCCTCGCCGTGGCGGGGTTCCTGTCCGCCGGGCCGCTCCTGGAACTGATGGGCGCCCGCGGCGAAGTGCTGGCGTTCGCGGTGGACTACCTGCGCGCCTCGATGCCCGGACTCGTCGCGATGCTGCTGATCTTCGCAGGCACCGGAGTGCTGCGCGGGCTGCAGGACACCCGGACGCCGTTGATCGTCGCCGCCGCCGGGTTCACCCTGAACATCGCGCTGAACTTCCTCCTGGTCTACGGACTCCAGCTCTCAGTCGCTGGCTCGGCGATCGGCACCAGCATCGCACAATGGGCCATGGCGGCCGTCTACGTGCTGATCGTCCGGCGCAATGCCCGCCACAACGGGGTGCCCTTGCGGCCGGACTGGCAAGGCATCCGGGCCCTGACCCGGGTTGGCTCCTGGCTGATGCTGCGCACGCTCAGCCTGCGTATCGCGATCCTCGCCACCGTCGTGGTGGTCACCGCGCAGGGTCCGGTCAACCTCGCGGCGCACCAGCTGGCCATGACCATCTTCACATTCTTCGCCTTCGCCCTGGACGCCCTCGCGATCGCGGCCCAGGCACTGATCGGCAAGGAACTTGGCGCGGCCCGGCCCGCGGCGGCGCGCGCGCTGACCCTCACCATGACCCGGTGGGGGATCGGCTTCGGTGTCCTGACCGGGATCCTCCTCGCGGTGGCGGCGCCGTGGGTGGGCGCACTGTTCACGTCCGACGCCGACGTCCGGGCGGCGCTGACGCTCGCCCTGTGGGTGCTCGCCGCCGGGCAGCCCCTCGCCGGATACGTCTTCGTCCTCGACGGCGTCCTCATCGGGGCGGGCGACGCCCGCTATCTGGCGATCGCCGGCGTCGTCAATCTCGCGGCCTACCTGCCGCTGCTGCTGGCAGTGCGGAATTCCGGCGCCGGTGCCGGCGCGGGCCTGCTCTGGCTGTGGGCGGCCTTCTCCCTGGGCTACATGGCGGCACGCGCGCTGACGCTGGGCCTCCGGGCCAGGACGGAGAAATGGATGGTCCTCGGCGCGCGTTGAGCCGGAACCGCCCGCCGGGTGCCGGCAGATGCCGGCCGCCCGGCGCGCGCCGGGTCGGCTTCGCACTAAACTGGACGGGTGACTCTTCCCGCAGCGCCTGACGCGACCCCTGCCATCCGCGCCGCGGCCGACCTTTGGAAGCCCGTCCTTGTCAGGGCCGCCGTTGCGCTCGTGTTCGGGGCCGTGACCGTGTTCTGGGCCGCGCCGCCCGAGGCGGGCATGGGCTGGGCCGGCGGCCTCTACCTGCTGGCCACCGGTGTGGTCATCATCTGGACCGTGCCCAAGACCGGGTTCTCCCCGCGGGAAGGTGCCGGCCGGATCCTCTCCGCCGGCGGGGCAGCCCTGGCGGGCGCGGGAGCGGCCGTGGCCCTGATTCCCGCCTCCCTCATCTTCGGAACAATCGCCGCGTTGGGCCTGGGCGTGGCCGGCGCTGCTGAGCTGTTCGCCGGCATCCTCGGCCGCGGCCGGTCCGTGCTGGCCCGCGACTGGATCACCTCCGGCGTGATCGGACTGGGCACCGCGATCGCGCTGCCGTTCTTCATCGGCCTGGGCCCGCACGCCCTCCTCGGCGTTGCGGGCGGCGGAGCCATCATCAGCGGCGTCCTCTGGATGCTGTCCGGCCTGACCCTGCGGCACGATGCTCGGGGCGATTCCGCAAAGGCCGTAAACTAGTACCGACAGGTTCTACCCGGCGTAGAACAATTGCGGTAACAAGACAGCCACGCTTCCCCGCGCGGGCTGCAGGAGGAAATCACCTTGGCACAGCAGAAACCCGGAGCGCCCCGCAGCCTGCGGACCTCGGTCAAGGGACCGCTCATGTTCTCCGCGTTCTGGGCCGTGGTGGTGTTCTTCGGCGTCCTGATCTTCGCCTCGGGCGGCAGCGCCCGCTCGCCCCGCATCGACCTGGCACTCATCGGCGCCGGAATCGCTTTCATTGTGATCCTGGTGGTGGCGGCCATGCTCGCGATGAGCCACAAGGACAACCCCGCGGACCTGGGGAAGGGCTCCGGCGTCAACCTCAGTTCCAAGCGGACGCCCTCCGGTCACGGCGGGCAGTCCCGCCCCGAGGCCGGCCCCGCCGATACCCGCGACGGCGGCCCGCAGGCCTAAGCCCGCAGCCCTAACGCCGCAGCCCTGACTTCCCAGCCCTAACCCGCGGTCCTAACCCCGCGGCCCTAACCCCGCGGCCCTGATCCTGAAAAGAATGGCCCGCGGCCGCTGTCAGGACGCGGCTTTCCGGGCCCGGTACGCGGCCACGTGGGCGCGGTTGGCGCAGTTTCCCGTGTCGCAGTAGCGCTTCGAGCGGTTCCGGCTCAGATCCAGTACGACGGCGTCGCAGTCGTCCGCTGCGCACACCAGCAGGCGGTCCATTTCCTTGCTGCGGATCACATCGACGATCGCCATGGCCGCCTCCGTGCTCATCCGGTCTGCCAGCGGGGCCTCCGGCGTCGTGGCATGCAGGTGCCAGTCCCAAGGGTCATGCTTGACCAGCTGGGGCAGCGCCCGGGCATCGCGCAGCAGCCGGTTCACGGTCTCCGCGGCCGTGGCCTCGTCCGCCAGCCAGAGCTCGGCGAGTTCGCCGCGCAGGTGCCGCACGCTCGCCAGTTCGGCCTCGTCCCGGGTCCGGGAGCCGGTGAAGCCCTCGGCCGCAAGGAAGCCGTCCAGATCCTTGACGGTGGCCAAATGTTCCTCGCCGTTGGCGGCGGTGTTGATCAGGTTGACCACAGAACGCAGGGCAACCTCCGTGTCAGGGGCAAAAACCATCTTGACTCCTTACCTCGCCGGGGCGTAATGTCATGACCATAACCCTACTTTACTCCTGACAGGAGAATGCCGTGTCTGCCCCCCAGCGCTCCGCCGCCGCCCCGGTACGAGACCTTGCCGCCCAGCGGCCTGCCTCCGAACCGGCCGGCGTCACGCGGGACCGCCAGCAGGGCACCAAACAGGACACCCCGCAGCCTGCCGGCCGGGCCGGCGCCTCGTCCGGATTCATGGCCTCGGGCCTGGGCGTCGCCTTGTTTTCCTCCGCGGTGTTCGGGCTCTCCGGATCATTCGCCAAGGCTCTTCTGGAAACGGGCTGGACACCGGGAGCGGCGGTCACGGCCCGGCTCACCGGCGCGGCGCTGATTCTTGCCGTCCCCGCAGTTTTCGCCCTGCGCGGGCGCTGGCACCAGCTCCGCGACAACTGGCTGACCGTGCTGCTGTTCGGATTCATCGGTGTCGCCGCCTGCCAGCTGTTCTACTTCAACGCCGTGTCCCGGCTTTCGGTCGGCGTCGCGCTCCTGCTGGAGTATCTCGCACCGGTGCTCATTGTGCTCTGGCTGTGGGCCGCCAGCCGGAAACGGCCCCGGCCGCTGACCATCGCCGGAACCCTTCTGTCCCTCGGCGGGCTGATCCTGGTCCTGGACCTCACGGGGGCCGTAAAGGTGGACCCCATCGGCGTGCTCTGGGGGATCGCGGCCGCCGTCTGCCTCGCCATCTACTTCTTCATCACGGCCAAGGAAAACGACACCCTCCCGCCGATCGTCCTGGCCTCCGGCGGACTCATGGTGGGTGCGGTTGTCATGTGGCTGACGGCGGCAACCGGGCTGCTGCCGATGGCCTTCAGCACCGCCGACACCCGGCTGGGACCGTGGGTCACCCCGTGGTGGGTGGCGCTCGGCGGCCTCGTGGTCCTGGCCACTGTGGTGGCGTACGTGTCCGGAATTGTCGCCGCGCGGGCGCTCGGTTCGAAAGTGGCGTCCTTTGTCTCGCTCACCGAAGTGCTGTTCGCCGTCATCTGGGCCTGGCTGCTGCTCGGCGAACTTCCCGGACCCATCCAGCTCCTGGGCGGGCTGCTGATCGTCGGCGGCGTGGTGCTGGTCCGCCTGGATGAACTGCGCGCGGCCGGCTCCGGCGCCGATGCGGCGGCGCTGGACCACGCGAACGACTGCGAGCCGGTGCCCTAAGCCACGCATTGCGGCACCCGGCAGGCCTTGCCCGCCGGGCCGCTTTTTGCTCCCGGGACCCTCGTTCCCGGACGCGAAGGCACTTACCATGGGTTTATGTGCCGAAATATCCGGACCCTCCACAATTTTGAGCCGCACGCGACCACCGCCGAGGTGGAGGCCGCCGCGCTGCAATACGTCCGCAAGATCAGTGGCAGCACCAAGCCGTCCAAGGCCAATGAAGAGGCCTTCAACCGGGCTGTGCATGAGATCGCGCACGCGACGCAGCACCTGCTCGACGCCCTGGTGACCCACGCTCCGGCCAGGGACCGCGATGAGGAGGCCGCCAAGGCCAAGGCCAGGGCTGCCGTCCGCTTCGGGGCGGCCTGAGGCCGCGGCCTGACGGCGCGACCTGATTGGATGGCCCGACGGCGCGGCCTACGAAGGCCGGACCCCCGCGCCGGCCTACCTGCCGAAGCTGCGCAGCCTCAGCGAGTTGGCCACCACCAGCACCGAACTCGCGGCCATGGCTGCCCCGGCGATCATCGGGTTCAGGAGCCCCAGGGCCGCCACGGGAATGCCCACGGCGTTGTAGAAGAAGGCCCAGAAGAGGTTTGCCTTGATGGTGGACAGCGTCCGGCGCGAAAGTTCGATCGCCTGCGCCACGTGCCCCAGATCGTTCCCCATGACCGTCAGGTCCGCCGCTTCAATGGCCGCATCCGCTCCGGAACCCATGGCCACCCCCAAGTCCGCCTGGGCCAGCGCCGCGGCGTCGTTGACCCCGTCGCCGGCCACCGCCACAGTGGCGCCCGCGGCCTGCAGCCTCTTCACGGCCTCGACCTTGCCTTCGGGCAGCACGCCGGCAAACACGTCCTGCGGAGGGATTCCGACGGCGGCAGCGACCTGCGCGGCCACCGCGGCGTTGTCCCCGGTCAGCAGGAGGGGCCTCAGCCCGAGCCGGCGGAGCCGGTCCACCGCGGCCCGGGAGCCGGGTTTGAGGGTGTCGCGCAGCCGGATGATTCCGGCGGGTTCGCCGTCCACGGCGACCCAGATGGCCGTGGCGCCGGAGTCCTCGGCGGCGGCGAACGCCTCCTGCTGTGCCGGGGACGGCGTGATGCCGTTGTCCAGCAGCCAGCCGGTTCGCCCCGCGGCGACCAGCCGGCCCTTCACGGTGCCCAGGACCCCGCCGCCGGGCGCGGACCGGAAGCCGGCGACCGCGGCCGGGCCGGCGCCGTCGTGCCCCGGCTCCACGGCCAGTGCCGCGGCCGCGATGGCGCGGGCGATCGGGTGCTCGGAGGCGTGTTCCACCGCTCCGGCAAGGCCCAGGACCTCGGCTTCGGTGTGCGTTCCGAAGCCCTCGATGCCCTCCACGGCAAGGCGGCCGGTGGTGACGGTGCCGGTCTTGTCTAGCAGGATGGTATCCACGGTCCGGGTGTCCTCGAGGACCTGCGGGCCCTTGATGAGGATGCCCAGCTGGGCGCCGCGGCCGGTTCCCGCCAGCAGGCCCACCGGCGTGGCCAGTCCCAGGGCGCAGGGGCACGCGATGACCAGGACCGCTACCGCGGCGCTGAAGGCGGCGCGGACCCCGTCGGGGCCAACGGCGGGCGCGGCGGCAAGCAGCCAGGCTCCGAAGGTGAGGGCCGCAATCACCAGGACGACGGGGACGAACACGGCGCTGATGCGGTCCGCGAGCCGGGCGATGGGTGCCTTCCCGGTCTGCGCCGCGGAAACAAGCCGTCCCATCTGGGCCAGGGTGGTTTCAGACCCGACGCGGGTGGCGCGGACCAGGAGGCGGCCGGAGGTGTTGATGGTGGCCCCGGTGACCTGGCTGCCCGGGCCGACTTCCACCGGCACCGATTCTCCGGTCACCAGGGAGGCGTCCACGGCCGAGGAGCCGTCCAGGACCATGCCGTCCGTGCCGATCTTCTCGCCCGGGCGGACCAGGAGCACGTCTCCGACCATCAGCTGCCCGGCGGGGATCTTCTCCTCGCGGCCCTCACGCAGCACGGTGGCATTCTTGGCGCCGAGGCTGAGCAGGGCCCGGAGGGCGTCGCCGGCCTTCAGTTTGGCCGTGGCCTCCAGGTAGCGGCCTAGCAGCAGGAAGGTGGTGACAACGGAGGCGACCTCGAAGTAGAGGCCGCCCGAGCCCATGCCCTCCGCTGCCGGGTGTGCAGTCATGCGCGGGTCGGCAAGGAGCTGGCCGACGGAGAACGCATAGGCGGAAATCACGCCGATGGAAACCAGGGTGTCCATGGTCGAGGCCAGGTGCCGGGCGTTGATGGCCGCGGCCCGGTGAAACGGCCACGCCGCCCATGCGACCACCGGGAGGGCGAGGGCGGCGGCCACCCAGCCCCAGTCCGGGAACCGCAACGCCGGGATCATCGAGATCGCGAACACCGGGACCGTGAGCACAGCCGCCACGATGAGCCGCGGGCGGAGTTTGGCGGCTGCGTTCGACCCCGGGTGGTCCCCAACCGCGGCGTCACCTTCGAGACCAACTGTGGGACCAGCTTCGAGACCGCTGTCGGCGCGTTCTGTGGGCTCCGGCATCGTGCCGGGGAACCTGGAGGGCCGGACGGTGGCCTTGTAGCCCGCGGCCGCGACCGTGGCGGTGATTTGTTCGTCGGAAATATCCGCCGGCACCGTGACACGGGCGGACTCCAGGGGCAGGTTGACGCTGGCTTCGACGCCGCCGAGCTTTCCGAGCTTGCGCTCGACCCGGTTGACGCAGGAGGCACAGGTCATGCCCTCGATATCGAGGTCAATGACGCGGCTTCCGGCCTGGTCCAACAACTGCTCCCTGCTCACGGCGCCTTCCTGATTCTGTTGGATTCCCTGGGTGTGCCGGCCGTTGCCGGGAGCGGCGCTCAGGCTTCGCTGGCGACCACGAGGTAACCCGCCTCGGCGACGGCCTCGCCGATCTCGGAGTTCGAGAGTGATTCGCTGGAGGTGATCGTGACGGTGGAGATGCCGCCGGCGTTGAGGTCGACGTCGACCTTTTCGACGCCGGAGAGCGCCTCGAGTTCTTCGCTGACGGAGGACACGCAGTGGCCACAGGTCATGCCTGAAACGTTGACGGTAGTGGAAACGGTGGCCATGGCGTGCTCCTTGTCGCTGGGCGGGGGATGGACTCCCGGCCCGGTGGTGTAGTGGGTGGTGCAGGTCCTAGCGCAGGAGGCGCCCGATGGCATCGGCGGCTTCCTTGACTTTGAAATCGATGGCCTCAGCCCGCAGCTCCGGATCCGGCTCGGCGGCGGCGCCGACAACGCAGTGGCCGATGTGCTCCTCGACGAGCCCCAGGCTCACGGCATGCAGGGCCTTGTTGACGGCGGCGACCTGGGTGAGGATGTCGATGCAGTACTTGTCCTCGTCAACCATCCGGGCGATGCCGCGGACCTGCCCTTCGATCCGCTTGAGCCGGCGCAGGTAGGCGTCTTTGTTGGAGGTGTAGCCGTGCTGCTCCTGGGGTGCTGTATCCAATTGCCCTGCATCCGACAGCGCTGAATCCGACGGCGGAACTTCTGACTCGCTCATGCCCCCAACTTATACCCCCTAGGGGTATGTTTCAAGCGTCCGGGGCGGAGCCGGCGCAAAAGCCGGGGCGGTGTGCACGTTAAAGAGCTCCGGAGTGCGTTATTGGGGGATACGCACTCCGGAGCAGCTTTGGGGTAGGCGGCTCATCCGGCCTACACATCGAGCTTACTCGGCGGTAGTGGGATAACGCCAGCGCTCCGAATAAGTACTTTCGCTTTATTTTCTTCCCGCCTGAGCGGCCGCCGGAACCACCAAGATTGGACGCTCCTGATGGTGGCTCAACCACGCCGCCACGGAGCCGTTGAGGGCCGCGGAAATGCGGTGGCCCATGCCGCGCTCGGGGGTACCCACCACGATCATGCGCGCATTGACGTCCGCGGACAGCCTGCCGATCGCCCGCGCGGGATCCCCGGCCAGGGTCCGCAGGCTCCACTCGATTCCCAGGTTTGCGCAGCCTGCCTCGAGGGTGGAACGCAACTCCTGGGTTGTCTCCCGGATCCGGGCGTTATCCGCGTCCGGGTGCAGCGACAAGCGGTGCGCGGACCGCGCCGGGTCCCATTCCACGAGGTAGCTTGCCTCGTCCACGTACGCGAAGACCAGGGGCGCGGCGAGGCTCTTGGCAAGGAATGCCGCCGTCTGCAGCACCTCGGGATGCTGCCCCGGTACCACGCCCACCACAAGGGGCGCCGGGCTGTTGCCGGAGTTCTCAGACATACTTCATTCTGGCGCCGGGGCACTGCCCTGAACAGGGGCTTACTTCCCGTTCCCGCAGCCCGGGACGGCGCAGGCGCGCCCCTTGAACACCCCGGGGCCGGGGCCTACGGTTGAAGAAACAGGATGGAGGAGGCCCCCGTGGAGATCTACATGTGGTGGTTGGATCTGGATTTGGCGAGCAAGGAATGGCTCCGGGAGAATCTCCGGACCATCGAACTGCCGGAGGCCGTGCTGCGCGGTATCGCCGACGCCGGCGGGCCCAGTCCCGCGGAATCGTCCGCCGAAGTCGCCGTACTCTTGACGACTGCGGATTGGGACTTCATCGAGACGCAGTCGGAGTTCGTCGACTGACGCCGGTGCACCGGCGCCGCTGGCGCCGGCATAAAACCATTGCGGCCTTCGGGCCTGGATGGTTGCATGGGTGGCATGGCTACTGCTGCAGAGAGTTATGTCCTGGCGATCGGGACCAAAAAAGGCCTTTGGCTGGCCACCAGCCCGGACCGGAAGGACTGGTCCCTGTCCGGGCCGCACTTCCTCATGAGCGAGGTGCCCAGCATCGGCATCGACACCCGCGATGGCAGGACCCGGATCCTGGTGGGGGTCCGCTCCGAGCACTGGGGTCCCACGGTTTTCCACTCCGATGACCTGGGCGGAACCTGGAGCGAGCCCGAAAACGGCGCCATTACGTTCCCCGACGGCACGGACGCCGCCCTGGAACGGATCTGGCAGATCCACCCCGACGCCGAGTCCCGCCCGGGCGTCGTGTGGGCAGGCTGCGAGCCGATCTCCGTCTGGAAATCGACCGACGGCGGCGAGCACTTCGAGCTTAACCGCGGCCTCTGGGACCATCCGCACCGCAGCGAATGGGGTGCAGGCTACGGCGGTGCCGCGGCGCACTCGATTGTCGTGGACCCCACGGGCGAGAAGGTCCACGTGGCCATGAGCACGGGAGGGGTCTACCGCTCGCTCGACGGCGGCGCTTCCTGGGAGCCGCGCAACAAGGGGATCTCCGCCTACTTCATGCCGGATCCCAACCCGGAATTCGGCCAGTGCGTCCACAAGATAGCGGCCGACGCCGCCGACGACGGACGCCTGTACGCGCAAAACCACCACGGCGTCTACCGCAGCGACGACGGCGGCGAGTCATGGGTATCAATCGCCGAAGGGCTGCCGGCGGACTTCGGCTTTGTGATGTTGACGCATCCGCGCCGGTCCGGCACGGCCTGGGTGATCCCGCTGAAGGCAGACGGCGAGCGAATTCCGCCGGACGGCAAGTTGGCCGTGCACCGGACGGATGACGCCGGCGCCAGCTGGAAGCGGCTCGACGCCGGGCTCCCCAGGGCCGAATACAACGTCGTGCTGCGCGATGCCGCCAGCGTCGACCAAGCCGAGCCCACGGGTGTCTACTTCGGGACGCGGGGCGGGAGTGTCTACGCCAGCGCTGACGAGGGGGAACACTTCGCCGAAATCGCCTCGCACCTTCCGGACGTGCTGTGCGTGCGCGCCGCCGTGGTTTCCGCGGCCCTCGTGCCGGCGCAACCGTGACGGGATGAACGAGCGCATGGACGCCGAGGGCAATAGCGGCGGCACGGCCAACGGCGATTCCATGCCGGCCGGGTCCGCGATCAGTGTGGTCCTGCCCAGCGTTCTCCAACCGCTGGCCGGCGGGCAGTCCATCCTGACTGCGCCCGCGGAGGCTGCGGTGACGGTGGAGTGGTTGCTGGATACCGTGACCGGGGACTACCCCGCGCTGTCGCGGCGGTTGCGGGACGAGACCGGAACAGTTCGCCGCTACGTGAATATATACGTCAACGGGAATGAGATCCGGCGGCTGCAGGGCCTGGTGACTGCCGTGGCCCCGGGCCAGGAAGTCCTCATCATCCAGTCAGTGGCGGGAGGCTGAGCCTCAGGCGACCCGCCAGACGGTGCATTCGTCCGCGTTGATGGCCTTGCGCATGCCGGTATGGCGGTCCATGATCCAGACGACGCCGATTCCGGGGGCCGTTTCCTGGACGCGGCCGCGGCGGATCACGACGTCGTCGTAGTTCGGGCCCACGCTGAGGCGGGCCTCGATCTCATCGCCGCGGTGCAGCTGGTCGAGGGCACGGATACGGGTCACATGGGCTTTGGCTTCCTTCAACATGGCGGGGGCCTCCTGGACTGGAGCTGGTGCCTGCTCTTGCCGGCACCTCCAGTGTCCTGCGCCAATGTTGCGTCCGCGTTTCAGCACGGTAAGGGGCGGGTTAGTTTTCGACGGCGCCGCGGTTACCCGCCCTGCCTTGACCCCTGGCGCGCGAGGAATCCCCGCCCCCGGGGCTGGCGGTACCGGGTCCGCGGCGCAAGAATGGGCGCTATGCGACTGCCGTTGATGCCTCCCATTGCGCCCATGCTGGCCAAAGCACTCCCCGCCCTGCCGGCGACGGACGCCGGAACGGGCTGGCTGTTCGAGCCGAAATGGGACGGCTTCCGCTCGATCATCTTCCGTGACGGGGACGAGGTGGAGATCGGCAGCCGCAACGGCAAACCGATGACGCGCTACTTCCCCGAGCTCGTCGAGGCGCTGAAAGCAGAGCTGCCGGAGCGCTGCGTGGTGGACGGCGAGATCATCCTGGTGGCGGCCTCCGGGGACCGGCTCGACTTCGATGCGCTGCAGCAGCGCATCCATCCGGCGGCAAGCCGCGTGAAGCTGCTCGCGGAGCAGACCCCGGCGCGGTTCGTGGCCTTCGACCTGCTGGCCCTGGGGGATGAGGACCTGACGGGCAAACCCTTTGCCGAGCGCCGGAGCGAACTCGAACGCGCCCTGGCGGCAAGCGCAGCCCCCGTCCACGTCACGGCCGCCACGCCAGACCGGGACACGGCGCAGCGCTGGTTCCGGCAGTTCGAGGGCGCCGGACTCGACGGCATTGTGGCCAAGACGCTGGAGGGTACGTACCAGCCGGACAAGCGCGCCATGGTCAAGGTCAAGCACGAGCGCACCGCCGATTGCGTGCTCGCCGGCTACCGGGTGCACACGTCGGGCCCTGACCGGATCGGTTCGTTGCTGCTGGGGCTCTACGACGACGCGGGGGTGCTGGCAAGTGTCGGGGTGGTGGGCGCCTTCCCGATGGCGCGGCGCCAGGAGTTGTTTGCCGAGCTGCAGGAGCTGGTCACCGGGTTCGAGGACCACCCCTGGGCCTGGGCCCGGCAGGAGGAGGGGGCGCGGACGCCGCGGAACGCCCAGGGGAGCCGGTGGAGCGGCAGCAAGGACCTGTCCTTCACCCCGCTCCGGCCCGAGCGCGTGGTGGAAGTGAAGTACGACCACATGGAGGGCGAACGGTTCCGCCACACCGCGCAGTTCGTCCGCTGGCGTCCGGACCGGGAACCCCGCTCCTGCACTTACGCCCAGCTGGAGGAGCCGGTGAAGTTCGATCTCGCCGCGGTGCTCGGCGCCACCCCCTGACGCCCCGGCGGCGGCGCTACCAAAAACGCCGCAACACCAAACAAGAGGCGGCCCGCCCCAGAAGGGACGGGCCGCCGTCGTACGGTGCGGAACTGCCGGCTGCGCCGGGCGGGAAACTAGTGCTGGCCGAGCTCCCGGGTGGGGACCTTGAAGGTTTCCTTGGCTGTCAGGGCCGCAACGGTGGCAATCAGGCAGATGATGCCGGTGAAGATGCTGATCTGGACCCAGCCGCCGGGCTGGATGCCACCCATGACCGCAACGATCGCCGGGGCGAACCCGGCCATCAGGAAGCCCAGCTGGGTGCCGATCGCGAGGCCGGAGAAGCGGACGTTGGTGCTGAACATTTCGGCGTAGAAGGAGGGCCAGACCGCGTTGGCTGCAGCGTAGCCGAAGGAGAAAAACCCGACTGCCGCGAGGAACATCAGGGGGACGCTGCCGGATTCGAGGCTCAGCAGGAAGACCGGGGTCAGGACCGCACTGGACAGTGCGCCGTAGATGAAGACCGGCTTGCGGCCGATCTTGTCCGCGAGCATGCCGAAGAGCGGCTGGGTGCCCAGGGCCATGAAGTTGGCGCCCACCACGAGCCAGAGGGTGGTGGTGCCGTCCACGCCGGCGACGTTCTTGGCGTAGCTGATGGCGAGGGTGCCGAAGACGGTAGACACGGCGGCGATGAAGGCGCAGGCGATGACGCGGAGGACATCGCGCCAGTGGTCCTTGAGGAGGTCGGCAACCGGGAGCTTGGAGATCTGCGCAGTCTTCTTCGCTTCCTCGAAGGCCGGCGGCTCGTGCAGGGTGCGGCGGATGAAGAACGCGATCAGCACCACCACGGCGCTGAGCCAGAACGGGATGCGCCAGCCGATGGTGTACTTGATCTCGTCGGGCAGGGCCAGGACCGGGATGAAGACGAGGGCTGCCAGGATCTGGCCGCCCTGGGTTCCGGTAAGGGTCCACGAGGTGAAGAAGGAGCGGCGGTTGTCCGGGGCGTGCTCGAGCGTCATGGAAGAGGCGCCGGCCTGCTCGCCGGCCGCGGAAAAGCCCTGGCAGAGACGCGCCAGCACCAGCAGGACCGGAGCCCACCAGCCGACTGTCTTGAAGTCCGGAAGGCAGCCGATGACGAAGGTGGCGGCACCCATCAGCAGCAGCGTGAACATGAGGACCTTCCGGCGTCCAATCCTGTCGCCGAAGTGGCCAAGGACGACGGCGCCGATCGGACGGGCAATGTAGGCGAAGCCGAAGGTAGCGAACGACATGATCGCCGCGTTGGTGTCGGCGTCCGGGAAGAAGACGTGCGGAAAGATCAGTGCCGCTGCGGAACCGAAGATGAAGAAGTCGTAATACTCGACGGCGCTGCCCAGGAAGCTGGCAAGGGCCGCCTTCTTCGGCGTCCCTCCTGTGACGGTACCCGGCGTCGTGGACGGGACTGTGTGGCTCATGGTGTTCCTTTGGTGTGACGACGTTGTCGCGGATGGATCAGGAAGGTCTCGGCTGCCACTGGTTTAAGTGTGGTGCAACCGGAGGTCCGTGGAAAGACCCGGACTAGTAGCCACATGGTGGAAGCTACTTGTGCGATGTAGCAATAATGACTGTGAGCGCAGTCACTTGTCAAGAAAAATAATCACCATCTAGAAATAGCTCTCACTATGTGGGAACATCGATACATGAGTGTGAATCAAGCCACAGATACGGCCGCCGTTTCCGGATCCCTCGAGCAGGCCGCCGCAGAGCCGGAAGCCGCTGCAAAACCAGCCAAAGCCGCCAAGGACGACTCGCGGACGGACATGGTGGGCAAGGCCCTGGGCCTGCTGGTCCTCCTGGGTGACGAACCACGGGGCGCCAGTGCCGCGGAGATCTCCCGGCGGGCCGAGCTGCCGTTCAGCACCACGTACCGCCTGCTCGGCTCCCTGACCCGGGACGGCTTTGTGGACTATGAGCCGGACGGCCGCCGCTACCACCTGGGCCTGCGGGTCTTCCAGCTCGGCCAGCGGGTCTCCAACCACCACGGCTTCGCGGGCACGGCGCTGCCCATCCTGCGGCGCGTGACCGAGGAGTCGGGCGAGGCGACCATCCTCTCCGTCCGGGACGGCATCCACCACCTGACGGTGAACAAGGTGGACGGCCCGCAGACCTTCCGGGTCACGAGCGACCCCGGACATCTCGGCGCCCTGCACACCACCTCGGTGGGCAAGGCGCTCGTGGCGTTCGCCGACGACGCCACGCGCGCGCAGCTCGTCGAGGAGCTGCCGCTCGAGCCGCTGACGGCGCTCTCGATCACGGACCGGGAGGCATTCCGGGCGGAGATCGAGCAGATCCGGCGCCAGGGCTACGCCACGATGGACGAGGAGAACGAGCTCGGCATGCGGGCCGTTGCCGTCCCGGTCTTCAACGACCAGGGGCACGCCTTCGCCTCCCTGGCCACGGCCGTTCCGGTGTTTCGGCTCAGCATGGAGGCCCTCGTTGCCCTCGTGCCGCTGCTTCAGGCGGCGGCCGCCGAGCTGTCGGCCAGGCTGCCCCAGCAGTGACGGGCGCTGCCGGCTGAAGCCGCCTACGCCGTAATAAAAAGTTCGTGATTCGAACAACAGTGCAACATGTGAACAAAGTCTGTAGTGTAATCCCTGTCACCCGGCCCGCCGGAGACGCCGCAAGCGTCCCGAGCCCGCCGAGTGCCGCTGTCAAAGGAGCTAACCGGATGAGCAATCGAGCAGAGTCCTTCCTCGTAGGCCTCGTGGGAGACGGCGTCATGCCCTCCCTCACGCCCTACATGCATGAACGGGAAGGGGACGTCCAGGGCCTCCGGTACCTCTACCGCCCCATCGACCTGACCGAACTCGGCCTGCCCGGCAAAGCCGTGGGGGAGCTGCTGGCCGGCGCCCGGAACCTGGGCTTCAACGGATTGAACATCACCCACCCCTGCAAGCAGCTCGTGCTCGACTACCTCGACGAGGTCTCCGCCGATGCCCGTCGCCTCGGCGCCGTCAACACCGTGGTTATCCGCGACGGCCGGTTCATCGGCCACAACACCGACTTTTCCGGCTTCGCGGCGGCGCTGGCCTCCGGACTCCCCGGCGCCACCCTGGACCGTGTGGTGCAGCTGGGGGCCGGCGGCGCCGGATCCGCCGTCGCCTACGCCCTGCTCACCGCCGGTGTCCGCCAGCTGGACCTCGTGGACACCGACCCGGCCCGCTGCGCCGCCCGGGCGGCCGAACTCGCCGGATTCTTCCCGGACCAGACCGTCACCGCCCGGACGACGGCGGAGCTGCCGCGGCTCATGCCGCAGGCCGACGGCCTGGTGCACTGCACGCCCGTGGGCATGGCCGCCCATCCGGGTGTTCCACTGGACATGTCCCTCGTGCAGTCCCGGCACTGGGTGGCCGACATCGTGTACCGGCCGATCGAAACCGAGCTGGTGCGCGAGGCCCGGGCCAAGGGCTGCGACGTGCTCGACGGCGGCCGGATGGCCGTGGGCCAGGCGGCGGACGCCTTCCGGATCTTCACCGGACGCCAGGCCGACGCCGACCGCATGCGCTCCCACTTCCTGGAACTGGTCGCCGCGGAAGAAGTGTCCGCCTGATGCGCACCGGAATCGCCACCGTCTGCCTCGCCGGGACCCTGCGGGAAAAAATGCAGGCCTGCGCCGTGGCCGGCTTCGACGGGATCGAAATCTTCGAACAGGACCTCGTGACGTCCCCGCTGAGCCCGGAGGACGTCCGGAAACTTGCCGCCGACCTTGGCCTCACGCTGGACCTCTACCAGCCGTTTCGGGACTTCGACAGCGTTCCCGAGGACTTGCTCGCCGCCAACCTTCGCCGCGCGGACGCCAAGTTCCGGCTCATGTCCCGGCTGGGCATGGACACCATGCTGCTGTGCTCCAACGTCGGCACGGCCACGATCGACGACGACGAGCTCCGGGCCGCACAGCTCTCCCGGCTAGCGGACCTCGCGGGCGACCACGGCGTCAAGGTCGCCTATGAGGCCCTTGCCTGGGGCAAGTACGTCAACGACTACGAGCACGCCCACCGGCTCGTGGAGCTCGTGGACCACCCCAACCTGGGCACCTGCCTGGACTCCTTCCACATCCTCTCCCGCGACTGGGACACCGCGCCGATCGAGGCCTTCAACCCGGAGAAGATCTTCTTCGTCCAGGTGGCCGACGCCCCCAAGCTGTCCATGGACGTGCTGTCCTGGAGCCGGCACTACCGGGTGTTCCCCGGCGAGGGCCAGTTCGAACTCGCCAAGTTCATGGGCCACGTGGTCCGCGCCGGCTACACCGGCCCGGTATCGCTGGAGGTTTTCAACGACGTCTTCCGCCAGTCCGACGTCGAACGCACCGCCGTCGACGCGATGCGGTCGCTGATCTGGCTCGAAGAACAGAGCGCCGCCTGGCTTGAGGCAAACCCTGTCCCCGCTGGCGGGGTGGCAGGGCCGGCGGCCGGCGCCCCGGCCCGCCGCCGCTATCCCATGGAACTGGCCACGCTTCCCCGGGTGGCCGAGCCCGCCGGCTTCAACTTCGCCGAAGTCAGGGCAACGGACACGGCCGCGCTCGAGACCCTGCTGGGCCAGCTCGGTTTCGCCTCCAACGGCCGGCACCGGACCAAGAACGTGCAATTGTGGACCATGGGCCACGCCCGCGTGGTCATCAACGAAGAACCCGCCGGCGCCGGAACCACGGCCGCGCCGCCCGCGATCTCCGCACTGGGCTTCGACGTCGATTCCCCCGTGATCGCCGCCGCCCGCGCCCAGCAGCTCAAGGCCCCGGCCGTGCCGCGCAAGAGCCAGGCCAACGAGGAGATTTTCCAGGGGTTCGCCGCCCCCGACTCCACCGAGATCTTCCTGTGCCAGGGCAACCCCGACGGCACCGCGGCGTGGACCCGGGAATTCGGCGACGGCCTGGAAGCCCCCGCAGCCGGTGGTGACGGTGCCGTGATCGACCACGTGAACCTGGCCCAGCCCTGGCAGCACTTTGACGAGGCCGTGCTGTTCTACACCAGCGCCCTGGCCCTGGAGCCGCAACCGTTCGCCGAGGTGGCCAGCCCCACCGGGCTGGTCCGGTCGCAGGTGATGTTGACGCAGGACCGGGGCGTCCGCCTGGTGCTGAACCTGGCGCCGCTGCTGCAGCAGGAAGCCCCCTCCGGAACCCCAGGAACGGGGCAGCGCCGCACGTACCAGGAGCACGTGGCGTTCGCGGTGGATGACCTGGTGTCGACGGCCCGGGCGGCACGGGACCGCGGCCTGGACTTCCTGCAGATCCCGGCGAACTACTACGAGGACCTCGATGCCCGGTTCGCGCTGGAACCGGAATTCCTGGCCACGCTCCGCGAGCTCAACCTGCTCTATGACCGTGATGCCGACGGCGAATTCCTGCATTTCTACACCGCCACCGTGGGCAGCGTGTTCTTCGAAATGGTGGAACGCCGCGGTGCCTATGACGGCTACGGCGCCCCGAACGCGCCCGTTCGGCACGCCGTCCAGTACGACCACCTGCACCAGCTGACGCGCACATCCTGAGCCCATCCGAACAACAAACACACCAACGAAAGGAGGCTGCTGTGCCTGAAGAAATCAATCTCGACATCTTCAACGCCGACCCGATCACCGAGGACGTGTCCGACGAAGCCACGGAGGCCGCACCAAAGACCTACGCGCCGCTCGACGCCGCAGCGGAGTCCCAGGCGGACCTCAGCGCCGAGATGAAGGCGATCGGCGAGGCCTACGCGCGGGCCCTCAAAGACGGAGCCCCGGCCGAGGTCCAGCCGCGGCTCGACTACGCGCCATACCGCAGCAGCGTCCTGCGCCATCCGACGAAGAGCCTGCACCACGCGGACCCGGAAACGATCGAACTGTACTCGCCGGCGTTCGGCCACATGGACGTCCACACGCTCGAATCCGACCTCACGATCGCGCACAACGGCGAACCGCTGGGCGAACGCATCGTGGTCTCCGGACGCGTGCTCGACGGCGACGGACGCCCAGTCGCCGGCCAGCTCGTCGAAATCTGGCAGGCAAACTCCGCCGGCCGCTACATCCACAAGCGCGACCAGCACCCGGCGCCGATCGACCCCAACTTCACCGGCGTCGGCCGCTGCATCACGGCGGCAGATGGCAGCTACAGCTTCACCACCATCAAACCCGGCGCTTACCCGTGGAAGAACCACCTGAACGCCTGGCGGCCGGCCCACATCCATTTCTCCTTGTTCGGCTCCGAATTCACGCAGCGGATCATCACCCAGATGTACTTCCCCGGTGACCAGCTGTTCCCGCTGGACCCGATCTACCAGTCGATCGTGGACAAGGACGCCCGCGACCGCCTCGTGGCCACCTACAACCACGAGCAGACCAAACCGGAATGGGCCATGGCCTACAACTGGGACATCGTACTGACCGGATCCAAGCGGACCTGGACCGAAAACGAGGCCCTGGGCGCAGGAGGCGACGAGAATGAATAGGAGCGCCATGAGTAACCCCAGCAAACTGGCCCCCACCCCCGGACAGACCGTCGGGCCGTTCTTCGGCTACGCCCTGCCCTACGCCAAGGACCGCGAGCTCCTGCCGCCCGGTTCCCCGGGATCCATCCGGCTCCAGGGCACCGTGTACGACGGCGCAGGCCACCCGATCCCGGACGCAATCCTGGAGATCTGGCAGGCGGACGCGGACGGCAAGGTCCCGCAGCGTACCGGCTCCCTGGTCCGCGACGGCTACACCTTCACCGGCTTCGGCCGCTCAGCCGTGGGGAACACCGGCGCCTTCACGTTCACCACCGTCAACCCCGGCCCCACCGAACCCGGGGCGGCACCGTTCATCGCCGTGGCTGTGTTCGCCCGCGGCCTCATGAACCGCCTGTTCACCAGGGTCTACCTGCCCGAGGACGAGGCCGCCCTGGCCCAGGACCGGCTGCTCAGCTCGCTGGAACCGGACCGGCGCCGGACGCTGATCGCGCGCAGGGATCCCGACGGCGGCCTGAGCTGGGACATTCGCCTGCAGGGCGAGGGCGAAACCGTGTTCCTGGATTTCAGCGACGCCGCGGGCGCCTCAAAGTGACGTCCTTCGAGACCGACGGCGACGTTGGCCTGCTGAGTCCCGTGTCCGCGTCGCCCCGCGTGGCAGCACTGACCGGTGACCGTGCCGTGCTCGCGGCCATGCTCACCGTCGAGGCCGCCTGGGCTGCGGTCCTGGAGGATGCCGGGCTCGTCCCGGCCGGATCCGCGGGGGTGGTGGCCGCCGCCGCGGACGTGCAGCGCTACGACGTCGCGGACCTCGCCGTCCGCGCCCAGGGCGGCGGCAACCCCGTCATCCCGCTGCTCGCGGACCTCCGGGAACAGGTCAGGGACCTGGACGCTGCCGGAATTGGCGCGGTCCAGGCTGTCCACACGTCGCTGACCAGCCAGGACGTGCTCGATTCGGCCCTGATGCTGCTGGCTGCAGGGGCCGTGCGCGAGCTCCTCGCCGAGCTCAGGGCGGCCACGTCCGCTCTTGCTGGCCTTGCCGAGGCCCATGCGCACACGCTGTGCGTGGCCCGCAGCCTGACCCAGCACTCGCTGCCCTACAGCTTCGGGCTGCGGGCGGCGCAGTGGTTCGGCGGGCTGGCTGCCGCGGCCCGCCGGCTCGGAGCCCTCGAACTTCCCGTGCAGACCGGAGGCGCCGCCGGGACCCTCGCCGCCGGGACGCTGTTGACCGCCGGCGGCTGGACCGCCGGAGCCGGGCTGACCCCCTTGGACCTCGCGGACCGGCTGGCCGCCCGCCTGGGCCTTGCCACCGTTCCGGCGCCCTGGCACACCAACCGGCTGGCCGTGACCTCCCTCGGTGACGCGCTGGCTGCCGTGACGGACGCCGCCGGCAAGATGGCCGCGGATGTCCTGTTCCTGAGCCGGCCGGAAGTGGCGGAGCTCGCGGAACCGCGCGCCGCGGGGCGGGGCGTGTCCTCGGCCATGCCGCAGAAGCAGAATCCCGTGCTGTCCGTGCTGATCCGCAGCGCGGCCCTGCAGTCCCCGGCCCTGGCCGCACAGCTGCACCTCGCGGCGGCCAATTTCAACGACGAACGGCCCGACGGCGCGTGGCACAGCGAATGGTCGGCCCTGCGCCAGCTGCTGCGCCTGGCCCTCGGCGCCGCGGCCCAGCTCCGCGAACTGGCCGGGGGGCTGCAGGTCTTCCCGGCGGCGATGCGCCGCAACCTGGACCTCGCCGGTCCGCTGCTGCTCTCCGAAGCCGTCAACGCGGCCGTCGCGCCGCTTTTGGACAAGCCTCCGCTTTTGGACGTGAACAGCGCCGAGGCGGAGCCGGGCAGAACCGGGAAGCAGCGCCTGCAGGCCGTCGTGGACGCAACGCTCCAGGCCCCGGCCGTGGAGCAGGCGGCCACCTACCGGGCACTGCTCCGCGCGGCCGTCCCGGAAGACCTGCTCACCGACACCCGGCTGGAGGAGCTTCTGGACCCGGCCAACTACCTGGGCCAGGCCGCTGACATCTCGCGCCGCATCCTTGCGGCGTATCCGGAATACACCGCCGGGCCGGCCTCACCGGGAAATGCCTCACCGGAAGATGCCTCATCTGAAGATGACCGCGCCACCGCCCACCAACTCCAGAATGGAGCCTCCCGTGGCTAGACCCACCGTCAAAGCAGTCCTGCTCTCGCCCCAGCGCCCGCTGGGCGAGAAGCCCCTCCTCATCGTTGGTCCCTCGCTCGGAACATCCTCCCTCGTGTGGAGCCAGGCCGGCGCCGCGCTGGGCGACGTCGTCGACGTCGTCGCCTGGGACCTGCCCGGGCACGGCGTCTCACCGGCGGCCCAGGAGACCTTCACGGTCGCCGACCTCGCCGACGCAGTGATCGCCCTGGTCGATTCGATCGCCCCCGGTGCGCGCTTCCACTACGCCGGGGTGTCCCTCGGCGGCGCCACCGGCCTGCAGCTTGGCATCAAACACGGCGACCGGCTCAAGAGCCTCTCCGTCCAGTGCTCCGGCGCGAAGATCGGCACCCCCGAGGGCTGGCTGGAGCGCGCTGAAACCGTGCGCACCCAGGGAACCCCCGTCATGATCCAGGGCTCCGCGCAGCGCTGGTTCGCCCCGGGATTCATGGACAGCCAGCCGGAGCTCAGCAGCCGGCTCCTGCACACCCTCCGGGACGCCGACCGCTTCAGCTACGCCTTCTGCTGCGAGGCCCTGGCCGGCTTCGACGTGCGGGACCAGCTGGGCACCATCCGCGTCCCCACCCAGGTTGTCGCCGGCGTCCTGGACGCGGTGGCGCCGCCGTCGATGGCCCAGGAGGTGGCCGCCGGCATCACCTCCGGCGGCGGTACGGCCACGGCCGTCAGCCTGGAGGGAGTGGCACACCTGGCACCGTTTGAGGCGCCGGGCCACATCGTCGAACTGCTGAAGGGCCTCATCACCTGGACCGAGTCGCAGGGAGCGGGCGCATGACCGGCCCCGAAAGGAATGGTGTAGTCCAGCCCGGCGCGACCAGCCAGGAAATCTACGACGGCGGCATGAAAGTCCGCCGGGAAGTCCTGGGCGCCGCGCATGTGGACCGCGCCAACGCCAACAAGGATTCCTTCACCGAAGACTTCCAGGACATGATCACCCGGATCGCCTGGGGCGGGATCTGGACCCGGCCCGGGATCAGCCGCCAGATGCGCTCGGCCGTCACCATAACCGCCATGGTGGCCCACGGGCACTGGGAAGAATTGGCCATGCACATCCGCGCCGCCATCACCAACGGCCTGAGCCGGGACGAGATCAAGGAAATCCTGCTCCAGACCGCCATCTACTGCGGAGTCCCCTCCGCCAACACCGCCTTCAAGACCGCCCAGCAGGTGTTCCATTCCATGGACGAGAAAGAAATGGATACAAACGCATGAACCAGGCCTTTATCTACGACGCCGTGAGGACGCCTTTCGGCAAGTTCGGGTCCGGCCTGGCCGCCGTCCGCCCGGACGATCTCGCCGCCCACGTGATCCGCGAGATCGTCAAGCGCGCACCCAAGCTCGACGTCGAACGGATCGACGAGGTGGTGTTCGGCAACGCCAACGGCGCCGGCGAGGAGAACCGGAACATCGCCCGGATGGGCACCCTGCTGGCCGGGCTGCCGGTCTCGATCCCGGGCACCACGGTCAACCGGCTCTGCGGGTCCTCCCTGGACGCGGCGATGATCGGCTCCCGGCAGATCAGCACCGGCGACGCGGAGCTGATGCTGATCGGCGGCGCCGAGTCCATGTCCCGGGCCCCCTGGGTGCTGCCCAAGACCGAAAAGCCCTACCCGGCCGGGGACATGACCCTGGCCTCCACCACTCTGGGCTGGCGCCTGGTGAACCCGGCCATGCCCGCCGAGTGGACCATCTCCCTGGGCGAGGCCACCGAACGGCTCGCGGAGAAATACAGCGTTGCCCGCGAGGCGCAGGACGAATTCGCCGCGAACTCCCACAACCTCGCCGCAGCGGCCTGGGACGAGGGCTTCTACGACACCCTCGTGGCCCCCGTCCCGGGCACGGACCTGGTCCGCGACGAGGGCATCCGGCCCGGGTCCTCGGCGGAGAAGCTCGCCGGGCTCAAGACCGTGTTCCGCACCGAAAACGGCACCGTCACCGCCGGGAACGCCTCCCCGCTCTCCGACGGCGCCTCCGCGGCCTGGCTCGGCTCCGAGGCCGCCGCCGGGCTGCTCGGCCTGGACCCGCTGGCCCGCATCGCCGGCCGCGGCGCGCACGCCAACGACCCCCAGTACTTCGGCTACGCCCCGGTGGAGGCCGCCAACAAGGCCCTCGCGAAGGCCGGGATCGGCTGGGACCAGGTGGGCGCCGTCGAACTGAACGAGGCGTTCGCCGCGCAGTCCCTGGCCTGCATCAACGCCTGGGGCATCGATCCTGGAATCGTGAACCGGCACGGCGGCGCGATCGCCATGGGCCACCCGCTCGGCGCCTCCGGCGGCCGGATCCTCGGCACCCTGGCCCGGTCCCTGCAGGCCTCCGGCGAACGCTGGGGCGTCGCCGCGATCTGCATCGGCGTCGGCCAGGGCCTCGCAGTCGTCCTCGAAAACATGACCGTTGCCGGAACCAACACAGGAAAGGCGTAAGCGATGCTGAATTTCATTGACACCGTCGGCGAGGCCGTCGCCGGGATCAAGGACGGCTCCACCGTGATGATCGGCGGGTTCGGCAACGCCGGCCAGCCCTTCGAACTGATCGACGCGCTGCTGGAGTGCGGCGCCACCGACCTGACCGTGGTGAACAACAACGCCGGCCAGGGCGACCAGGGCCTGGCCCTGCTCATCAAGGAGGGCCGGGTGAAGAAGATGATCTGCTCTTTCCCGCGGCAGTCCGACTCCTGGCACTTTGACGCCAGGTACAAGGCCGGGGAGATCGAGCTCGAACTCGTCCCGCAGGGCAACCTGGCCGAGCGGATCCGTGCCGCCGGCGCCGGGATCGGCGGGTTCTTCACGCCCACCGGCTACGGCACCATGCTCGCCGAGGGCAAGGAAACCCGCTTCCTGGACGGCAAGTGGCAGGTGTTCGAGACCCCCATCCACGCCGACGTCGCCCTTGTCAAGGCGCTCACGGCGGACGGGAAGGGCAACCTCGTCTACCGCAAGACCGCCCGGAACTTCGGTCCCATCATGGCCGCCGCGGCCAAGCACAGCATCGTCCAGGTCTCCGAGATCGTCCCCACCGGCAGCCTGGACCCGGAGGTCATCGTGACCCCCGGAATCTACGTCAACAGCATTGTTAAGGTGGCCTGAGATGAGCATCCAAACCACGATCCAGACCTCAGACAAACCCCTGGGCCGTGACGACCTCGCCCGGCTCGTGGCCCGCGACATCGAGCCCGGATCCTTCGTGAACCTCGGCATCGGCCAGCCCACCCTGGTCTCGAACTACCTCGAGCCGGAGCAGAACATCACGCTCCACACCGAGAACGGCATGCTGGGCATGGGCCCGGAAGCCGCCGGGGACCAGATCGACGGCGACCTCATCAACGCCGGCAAGATCCCCGTGACCGAACTGCCGGGCGCATCCTACTTCCACCACGCGGACTCCTTCGCGATCATGCGCGGCGGCCATCTGGACATCTGCGTGCTTGGCGCCTTCCAGGTCTCCGCCACGGGCGACCTCGCCAACTGGCACACCGGCGCCCCGGACGCGATCCCCGCCGTCGGCGGCGCCATGGACCTCGCCACCGGGGCCAAGGACGTGTTCGTCATGATGACGCTCCTGACCCGCGACGGCGCATCCAAGATCGTCCAGGCGTGCACCTACCCGCTCACCGGGATCGGCTGCGTCACCCGCGTCTACACGGACAAGGCCGTCTTCCTGACCGGGCCCGACGGCGTCCAGGTGCGGGAGACGTTCGGCTGCACACTCGAGGAACTCCAGGCCATGGTCCCCGTGCCGCTGCGTCCGGCGGACCCACGCTGACAGTCCTGCGGCCGGAGACCTTGCGCCCCGCTAAAGTGATGCGGGACCGAAAGGCGAAAAATGATTGAGCCAGCCAGGAGCGGCGGCGCGCCCGCGGCCAGCGACCAATACGTGCAGTCACTGGCGCGCGGGCTCGCCGTGATCCGTGCCTTCGACACCGAACACCCCAAGATGACGCTGACCGAGGTGGCGGCCCGGACCGAACTGACCCGGGCCACGGCCCGGCGGTTCCTGCACACCCTGGTGGAGCTGGGCTATGTCCGCACCGATGGCAAGATCTTCGCCCTGACCGCCAAAGTGCTGCAGCTCGGCTACGCCTACCTGTCCGGGCTGTCCCTGCCGCAGCTCGCCCAACCACACCTGGAGGAGCTCTCGCTCGAGCTGGGGGAGTCGACGTCGGCAGCGGTGCTCGAAGGCACCGACATCGCCTACATCGCGCGGGTTTCGACCCGGCGGATCATGACGGTGGGCATCACGGTGGGCACCCGCTTCCCCGCCTACGCAACCTCCATGGGCAGGGTGCTGCTGGCGGCCCTGGCCCCGGCGAAGCTGGAAGAGTACCTCTCGGCCGCGGACATCCGGCCCCTGACCCCCGGGTCCATCGGAACGAGGGCCGCACTCCTGGCGGAACTGGACACTGTCCGTGCCCAGGGCTGGTGCCTGCTGGACCAGGAACTCGAGCTGGGACTGATGTCCGTCGCGGCGCCGGTCCATGACGGGCCCAAAGTGGTGGCGGCGATCAACGTCTCGCTGCAGGCCCAGAGCGTTTCGGCGCAGCCCGACCCTGCTGCCTACCTCGATGCCGTGCGCGACGCGACGGTGGCAACGGCGGAACTCATCTCGGAGGACCTGACCTCGGGGCGGTGAAACACCCCTCCGACAGGACGGCCGGAAGAGCGCCGTCAGTTCAGGGGGCGGAATCCGGGACGGGCCCTGTTGAAACCGTGATGGTGACGCCCCCGGGTTCGTCACTGATTTTCAGGTGCAGGCCCCGGCCCACTATCGAGGAATGGATGTCCTCGCTGTCGCCGGGGGCTAGCTGCTCGGCCAGCCGGGTGAGCGCCAGGGCCATCGCCCGGCCCCAGTCATGGGGATCCATGCTGGATGATTCAGCGGTAGCCGAATAGTTCTCTGGTTCAGTCATCTGCTCCCACTTTCGGCGTCCGGAGCGCAGGCTCCGGCACATCACGAAGCCCAGTCTAGTGAGGCAGACGAGCCGACGTCCACGATTTGCGCCGGTGCTGCGGAGGTTGCGCGGACACTGCGGCTAGGATTTCACGTTAGGGACTTCTCCCGCCTAATTGCCCTAAGGACGTCATGACAGAGAACAAAACGGCGACGCCGGAGACCCCCGATACCACCGCGTCCCTGCGGGCCGCGGTGGTTATCAACCCCATGAAATCTCCCGGCGAGAGCTTTCGGGCCTCCTTCTTCCGCCTGTGCGAGACCCAGGGCTGGGCCGAGCCGCTGTGGCTGGAAACCACCAAGGAGGACACCGGGCTTGGCCAGGCGCGCCAGGCCCTGGACGCCGGGGTCGACGTCGTCATCGCCGCGGGCGGCGACGGAACTGTCCGCTGCGTGGCGGAGGTCCTCGCGGGCACCGGTACACCGATGGGCCTGGTGCCCATGGGTACCGGCAACCTGCTGGCCCGCAATCTCGGCGTCGACATCACCGACCCCGTGGCCGCCAGCTACGACGTCCTGAGCGGCACGGATGTCAAGGTGGACGTGGTGAAGGCCAGGCTGGACCACGCCGAGGACGAACACCTCTTCCTTGTCATGGCAGGGCTTGGCTACGACGCCGCCATCATGGCGAACACCGTGGATGAACTCAAGGACCGCGTGGGTTGGCTCGCCTATGTTGAAGCGGGCATCCGGCACCTGCCGGGCAAGCCCATCCGGGCGAAGATCAGCATTGACGGAGGGCACGCCGTGCGGCGCCGGATCCGCAGCGTGATGGTGGGCAACTGCGGCAAGATCATGGGCGGCGTGGAGATCTTCCCCAAAGCCAAGATCGACGACGGAATCCTCGACGTCGTGATCCTGGCGCCCGTCGGCCGCCTGGGCTGGCTGGGAGTGCTGGCCGGGGTCTTCGGCCGGAACAAGCCCAAGGATGCCTCGGTGGAATACTTCGCCGGAAAGTCGGCTGAGATCGAGCTCGCCCACGAGCAGGATTTCCAGCTCGACGGCGACCCGCTCGGCAAGGCCAAGCACCTCAGCGTCACAGTGGAGCCCGGGGTCCTCAGCATCCGGATGACAGCCATCTGACCCGCCGCCCGCAGTGCCGGGCCGGCCGGGCTACCGTCCCGGTCCGGTGTGGTCCGGGCGGTGCGCCAGGATCTCAGCGAGTTCGGCCAGCCGGTGCGCGCGGGCGGACTCGGCCGGCGTGAACGGCTCGCCGGGCCTTGAAAACGCGATGGGCCCCTGCCACGCCGTCGGGATCTTCAGGACGGTCCCGTCCGCCTCGGCTGGGGATGGCGACTCCGGGCTGCCGGCGGCGGGCCCCGGGATGATCCGGGCCCGCAGCAGTTCCGCGACCGCCAGGGGCAGCTCCTCGGGGCTGGCGGCGATCCGGGCGGCAAGGCTCAGTGCACCGGTCTGCCCGTCGGCCATGGCCAGGGCCGTAGTGGGCCAGACGTGCGGATCCGCGCCGCCGCCTGCCCGCAGTGCCCGGAGCAGCTCGGCCTCGCGGACCTCACCCGGCGCCGAGAGCACGAACTCGTCCAGCACGCCGCCGGCCACGGGGTGGACATGAATGCTCAGGATGTTCGTGTTGAGTCCGGCCAGGGCCTGCGTCAGTCTTTGCAGCGATCCCGGCTTGTCTTTCAGGACGGTCCGCGCCCGCCACAGGGCCGGCGCGGCGACAAGCCGCCTCCGGTGGCGCAGGGCCGGCGCATGCAGCCAGCTTCTGAGCATCCGGGCCGCCGAGGGTTCGGCCACCCAGATCACCAGGATGGTCGCGGTCATGGTCAGCACCAGGACCTTGGCAACATACGGCAGGTGTGTTTCCACCACCGCCGCGTGCACCAGCAGTTCGATCGGCAGCATCACGGCGATGTTGGCCAGCGTCAGCCGCGCCTTCGTGGGTTCGGGCATCTGGCCGCACACTTCGCAGCTGAGCTCGGAGGTGGCCGGGGAGTGGGCTTTTCCCGGGGTTTTGCGTGGGCCTTTGCGGGGGCCTTTGCCTGGGTTTTTGCCTGCGGCGTTGCGCGTCATGCTCCCATGATTCCGGCCACCTGTTTCGGCCGGGTTGCCGCCGGGTGACAGTTTCGGACCAGCGCCCGAAGGCGCCTGCCCGGGCCGTACAGCTAGCGGCTGGCGGCGTGGCGCGGGCGGTCCTCGTCCACGAACTCCGCCGCATTCCCCGCAGTGTCATCGACGGTCCGCCCTGCGTTGTCATCGACGTTCCGCGCGACGTTTCCATCGAAACCGGGGCGGCCGGGGCCGCCGTCGTGTTCCCGGTCCGCCAGTGTGGTGAGCAGGTCCCGGATCTCGGCCAGCAGCGCGGTGTCGGCCGGGATCGGCTCTTCCTCGGGCTCGGCGGCGCCGAGCCTGCTCTTGACCATGCGGTTGATCCGGTTCATGGGGGCCACGAAGATGAAGTACACCACCCCGGCCGTGATGAGGAAGGTCAGGAAGGCCGTGACGACGGCGCCGATGTTGACAAACGTCTTGTCGTTGCCCGGCCAGACGTAAAAGCCCAGGCCATGGGTCTCGACGCCGCCGGCCGCAGCGAGGACCGGGTTGACGATGTTTGAGGTAAACGCGCTGACCAGGGCTGTGAAGGCAGTGCCGACCACGACGGCGATGGACAGTTCGATCACGTTGCCGCGCAGGATGAAATCCTTGAATCCTTTGAGCATGGGGAACCTCCGGTTGTTTGCGTGATTCAACCGCTAGATGTACTGAGCCATTAGGTTGGTGACACTCGGTTGGCGGGTGTGGTTCCGATGCCGGTGTGGATTCGTTCAGTGTTGTAGTGCTGGAGCCAGGGCGCAAGTGCGGCTTGGCGGTCACCGCTGCTGGTGAAGATCTGCCGGTAGG